>CALDKP010000375.1 GCA_937898535.1 uncultured Sphingomonadales bacterium
TCGGGCAACTTCTCGTAGCGATAGCGCGGGCCGTCGGGCGTGGCGCGGACGGCGTTGATCGTGTTGGTGATCGGGTTGGCGAGAAAGAAGACCTTGGCGCCATCGACGGCCGGCGCGCCGTAGCTGCGGAAAAGACCGTCGCGACTTTGGAGCAGAAGGATGCGCTGCGCAGCGGCTTCAACTGGACATTCCTGACCGGAGCCGATGCGACCGACCCGTCTGCGGTAGGTATCTGGGCAGCATTCAAGGGGTCGCTGATGACGATGGCGATTACCCTGTTGCTCGCCTTTCCCGTTGGCGTCCTCGCTGCATTATATCTTGAGGAATATGCGCCGAAGAACAGGCTGACCGACATGATAGAAGTGTCCATCAACAATCTGGCCGCCGTTCCGTCGATCATCTTTGGTCTTTTGGGACTCGCCGTGTTTCTCACGATCTTCGGCATGCCGCGATCATCCGCATTGGTGGGCGGGTTAACACTCGCGCTGATGACAATGCCCGTCATCGTCATTGCCGGCCGCAACGCTGTCAAATCCGTGCCGCCGTCGATCCGCGAAGCGGCATTGGGCATCGGCGCTTCACCTGTCCAAGTCGTTTTCCACCATGTACTGCCGCTTGCCCTCCCCGGTATCCTAACGGGCACCATCATCGGTATGGCACGTGCGCTTGGGGAAACGGCGCCACTGCTGATGATCGGTATGCGCGCCTTCATTCCGGCTGCGCCAGAAGGCTTTACAGATGCCGCCACGGCATTGCCGGTGCAGATTTACCTGTGGTCGGATGAAGTCAATCAGGGCTTTGTCGAAAAAACCAGTGCGGCAATCATTGTATTGCTGATATTCCTGCTGGGAATGAACGCTTTGGCCATTTATCTTCGCAACCGTTTTGAAACGCGGTGGTGATTTATGAACAAAAAGGACGTTAATGTGGGCGAAAACCCCGGAAATCCGAAAATATCCACGCGCAATGTGAATGTTTTTTATGGCGATAAACAAGCGATAAACAACGTATCCATTGACGTCGACCGCGAAAATGTCACCGCCTTTATTGGTCCGTCGGGCTGTGGTAAGTCGACCTTCCTGCGGTCACTTAACCGCATGAACGACACCGTGATTGGTGCACGCGTCGAAGGCGAGATTTTGCTCGATGGGCAAGACATCTACGCATCGTCGATGGACGTCGTACAATTGCGCGCCCGGGTAGGCATGGTTTTCCAGAAACCAAATCCGTTTCCCAAATCCATTTATGACAATGTTGCTTATGGCCCGCGGATCCACGGGCTGGCGAGCGGCAAGGCAGAACTGGACCAGATCGTGGAAGGCTCACTGACACGGGCCGGTTTGTGGACCGAGGTCAAGGATCGGCTGAACGAAAGCGGTACTGCGCTCTCCGGCGGTCAGCAGCAACGTTTGTGCATCGCCCGCGCCATTGCCGTTGATCCTGAAGTTATTTTGATGGACGAACCTTGTTCGGCGCTCGATCCCATCGCGACAGCGCGGATTGAGGAGTTAATTCACGACCTGCGCGGAAAATATGCTATTATCATCGTAACGCATAATATGCAGCAGGCGGCGCGTGTGTCACAACGCACCGCATTCTTCCATTTGGGCAATCTCATTGAATTTGGTGAGACATCCGAGATATTTACCAATCCACGTGAAGACCGCACAAAGGATTATATTACAGGCCGTTACGGTTAGGAATTAATAGCATGAGCACAGGCACAAGGCACACCATTAGCGCGTTTGACGATGACATGGACGAAATCCGTGGCCTCATCGCCGAGATGGGTGCGCGCGCCGAGACTGCGGTCGTTGCAGCCATGAAGGCGTTATCGGAACATGACGTCGAACTGGCGGCCTCCGTTCGTGCCGAAGACAAAGTGATCGACACTCTTGAGACCGACGTCGAACGCTTGGTTGTGCGCACCATTGCCCTACGCGCGCCGATGGCCGACGATTTGCGTGAGCTTATCGCCGCACTCAAAATGTCTGCGGTTATTGAACGCATCGGTGATTACGCGAAAAACATCGCCAAGCGTGTTCCGAAGATGGAAGGCAAAATCCACGCCTCCGCAAAAGAACAGCTGGGCCGCATGGGTGAAATCGTTGTCGAAATGATCCGCACTGCCATGGATGCTTATGCAAAACGTGACGTTGATCTGGCACGCGCAGTGACCATTCGTGACGACGACGTTGACCAGCTGAACAAAGATCTGTTCGTCGACTTTGTCGCATATGTGGCGAAAAACCCCAAAAATGCGACGGAAGTCGCCCATCTGCTTTTTACGGCCAAGAACCTGGAACGGATTGGGGACCATACCACCACCGTTGCCCAGATGATTTATTTTACCGAAACGGGTGAAAACCTGCCCGACGCTTAACGCGGAGAGACATATGCCCAAGGCGCAATTGCTGTTGGTTGAAGACGATAGTGCTCTGGCCGAGCTGGTGCGCTGGCATTTTGAACGCGAGGATTTCGACGTTCAGCATACCGGGGACGGTGAAGAAGCGCTGCTGATGGCCAAAGAACGCACGCCCGATCTGGTTTTGCTGGATTGGATGTTGGAGAATCTGTCGGGCATCGAAGTGTGTCGGCAATTACGCAAAGCGGACAACACCGCCAATGTGCCAATCATCATGTTGACGGCACGGGGTGAAGAAGACGACCGTATTCGCGGACTTGAAATCGGCGCTGATGATTATGTCACCAAGCCTTTTTCTCCACGCGAATTGGTTGCCCGTGCAAAGGCCGTTCTACGCAGGGTCCGTCCCGCGCTTGCAGGCGAAGCATTGCGCTTTGGTGACGTCGAAATGGATACGGTCGCGCACAAGGTAAAACGTGGCGGAAAACAGGTTCCGCTTGGGCCAACCGAATACCGGTTGCTGAAGCATTTCCTCGAATATCCGGGCCATGTATTCTCGCGTGAGCGCCTTTTGGACAGTGTCTGGGGCCATGACAGCGATATCGAGATCCGCACCGTGGATGTCCACATCCGCCGCTTGCGCAAAGCCCTAAATGAGGGCTTTGACAGCGATATCATCCGGACGGTGCGCTCGGCAGGCTATTCGCTTGATCAGGACGCGGTTTAGAACTCCAACTGCATCCGCGCGGCAAGTACATCAACCGAATAGTCGCGCTTATCAATAGCCTGCGTTGACAGTGGGTCAACGGTCGCGGCCAACGGACCGCCTTCGACATTGACGCGGCCATAGTTCAGCATGAAGCGAATATAATCGATTGGGTACCAGTTCAGAGCGAGCAAATAGCTTGTCTGTGTGCCACCCCGTCCAAGCCGTGCATTGAGCGCAGCGAGACTATTGCTGCCCGTTGCAAAGTTGTTCGTCACACCGTTTTTCAAGGCGTTGCTATCGAGATCCAGAAAATCATAGCGTGCTGCAATTTGGAACGCGCCAAGGCCCTTTTTGTCGATTGGCTTCAGTACCTTGGTACGCGCCCATGCGCCGTCCTTATAACCGCGGGTTTCGCCGGTCAGGAAATAGCCAGCTTCGGCATACATGCCAAAAAAGCTGGGGTCGCCATTTGGTGTAACGGCACTGTTGCCGCCAGCAAAACTGTTCAATCCCGTTGCAATGTCACCCGCACGATAGGCACTTACTTTGGTCCATTGCCCTTCGCCGGCAAAATAAAATCCGGGGAAGATAGCCGCCAATTCTAGACCGACAATTCGGTCGCTCTTGGCTGCGAAGCTTCCGGTGTCGACAAATCGTACGTCGGTAAGCTGTGTGTTCGGCCGCGCGCGATATCGGGCAAGCTGGTTAGTCGACGGCGCATTTGTGGAAACCGACGCCGTTCCATTGTTGTTGGATGCAAATTCGCGCTGCTGAATGGTTGCGCCGAAGTGCAGCTGGCCGCCGAACGCCTTTGGTGCATAGGTCAGCCGTCCCGCGCCAATCCAGCCGTCATTGTCGAACGAGTTATCAATCGTATGGCCAGCAAACAAGCCAACTTCCGCGCGGAGCACATTATCAGAATCATGCCACGCAACTGCGCCGCCAAGGCGACGGCTGTTTAAAAACGCGTCATTGAATGCAGCCCGCTCAGTAAAGCTGGCGTTGTTGGAACTGGTGATTTGCTCCATCCCGTTCAGCGATTCAAAATTGCCAATCCGAACGCTGATCGGCGTGTTCGTAGGATTGTAGCTCAGCAATACGTCGCCAAAGCCAACATTGCCGCCAGCGAGGTCCGCTTCGACCTTATAACCGAAGCCGCCGGGCATGCTGCCTTCAGCGCCAAGGCGAACGCGCCGAACGCGGCTATTGAAACCCAGGTTGCGGTTGACTGCATAATCGCCGGGAACGCTTACATAGCCTGTGTCATAATGAATGCGTCCACGTGGCTTGAACGTCCAACCGCCTTGACCGCTGGTCTCGGGTCCACCCTTCCATTTTACCTCTGCTACAGGCTTTTTCTCGACCGCATCAACCTTTGCCGAAATCGCGGCCAGTTGGGTCTTAAGCGCCGCAACTTCCGCACGCAGCGACTCAACCTCAGATGTGCTGTCCTGCGCATAGGCTGGAAACGCGACACATGCCGCTGTTACCAATGCTGTAGTTGCAAACCATTTTTTTGCGGCGGTCATAATATTATCCTTGTTTCAATGGTGACGCCTAGACAGCAATTTTATGTCTTGCGCATGACAGCATTATTTCTCTTTTATGACATGCACCCCAACTTGCTTTACGCTTGCGTCAAGTTGCTGCTCATGCCAAGGCACAGCGTGTTTCGGCGGCTTGGTTCGCACCTGATTATGGAGATATAATATGACCATCAGTTTTAAAGACAAAGTCGCTATTGTGACCGGTGCAGGCGGTGGATTGGGTAAGGCCTATGCGCTTGAGCTCGCCAAGCGCGGTGCAAAAGTGGTGGTTAATGATTTGGGCGGCGCGCGCGATGGCACCGGCACATCCGACGCAGCGGCTCAGGTTGTCGAACAGATCAAATCAGCTGGCGGCGAAGCTATGGCCAATGGCGGCAGTGTCACTGAATATGAGCAGATGGTCGAAATGGTCGCCAAAGCGAAAGAAGCATGGGGCGGCGTGCATGTGTTGATCAACAATGCTGGCATCCTGCGCGACAAGAGCTTTGCCAAAATGGACATGCCCGATTTCAATCTGGTGCTTCAGGTGCATGTCATGGGATCGGCGAACTGCACCAAGGCGGTTTGGGATACGATGCGCGATCAGGCCTATGGCCGCATCTTGATGACCACATCGTCAACCGGTCTGTACGGCAATTTCGGCCAAGCCAATTATGGCGCAGCGAAGCTTGGATTGGCTGGATTTACGAAGACGCTTCACCTTGAAGGCGCCAAATATAACGTACGCGTCAATTCGCTCGCGCCTGTTGCAGGCACGCGCATGACCGAAGATATTTTCCCAGAAGGCCTGTTCGAACAGTTCACGCCGGAAAATGTTGTGCCAGCCGCATTGTATCTGGTCAGCGAAGATGCGCCAACGAACATGATCATCGGCGCAGGCGGTGGCGGCTATCACGCAGCCTATGTCACGATGACCCCAGGTGTTGCCCTTCGTCAGGAAGACCGCAATGTCGAAGGCTTTGCTGCAGCTTGGGATAAGATTATCGACCGCACCGGTGAAACCGTACCACAGTCGGGCGGCGAGCAATCCATCGCCGTGATGAAGGCGCTTCAAGCACTCGGCTAATGGCCTTCCAAATGTTTCGAAAGAGCCCGGTCTTTGGCCGGGCTTTTTTTATGCGTCGACGAGCTTCATGAGCTTTCGTTCGACAGGCGCAAGGACGGGGCCAAGGTCATGCCCGCGTTTCAAAATTGCGCCACCTTCGCCGACCAAGGCCCACATGCCTTGGCGGTTGCGCAATGCTGGTCGCTTTTCAATGCGATATTCCGGCCGCTCGGTGGCGCGCCGGAACGCACTGAACACGGCAGCATCACGGCCAAGATCGATGGCATAATCGCGCCAGTTACCCGCTGCGACCATCCGCCCGTAAAGATTGAGAATCTGGGTTAGTTCGCCTTTTTCGAAACCGATCTGGTTGAGCCGATTGGTTATTGGAAAAAGCGTGATGATTGCGCTCAACTGGTCTTGTTTCCCTTGCTCGCACGGGGCTTTACTGGCGTCGCCGCGGGCGTTCCATCACGCTCGGCCATCATGTCGGCGATACGTTTGCGCAGGGTTTCGATTTCGCACTGCAATATCTCGAGGCTTTGCGTCGCGGGGTCGAACATTTCGCGGCATGGTGTTCCGTAAGGCATGAAGTCGCGTGCATAGGTTTCGGCCTGAACGAGTGTGGATCGGGCCTTTTGACCAATCATCGTTGCGCCAGCTGGCACGTCATCGGTCACGACGGCAGCAGCGCCAATGCGCGCGCGTTCGCCCACGGTGATTGGGCCAAGGATCTGCGCACCTGATCCAATGATAACATTATCCAATATCGTCGGGTGCCGTTTGCCCGCCATCCCGTTGGTCGGGTTGGTGCCACCCAACGTGACGTTCTGGTACATGGTGACATTGTCGCCAATCTCGGCCGTTTCACCAATCACACTGAAACCATGGTCGAGGAAGAAATTGCTCCCAATCTTGGCGCCGGGGTGAATGTCTATGCCCGTTAGAAACCGGGCGAAATGGTTCACCAGCCGCGCAAGAAAGAACATCTGACCAAGGAACAGCCAATGCGCAATCCGGTGATAGCCAACCGCCCATACGCCGGGGTACAGCAAGATTTCCCAGCGCGAGCGCGGTGCAGGATCACGTTCTTTGATCGAGTCCAGATATTCGATGAGATTTGAAATGAACATAGATGACCCTGCCGTCCCGTATGGGACCATTGAGCATCTAAGCTAAGACTTTCAAACCGGCATTTCCAGCAATCTATGAACCTTTTCGCTAAATATTGCTAGAATCATCGTTAAAAACGATTATATGGTACATAATAATAAACGGGGTCGATTTATGAGCACCTATCTTCCAACATTGAAACAGCTGCAATATCTGGTCGCGCTTCAGGAGCATGGCCATTTCGGTAAAGCAGCGGAGTCGTGCTTCGTCACCCAATCCACGCTGTCCGCAGGGATACGTGAATTGGAGTCGCTACTGGGGTTGATGCTCGTGGAACGCACGCGGCGCGTCGTCCGCTTTACGCCACTGGGCAACAAGATGGTGACCAAGGCGCACCGCATCTTACGTGAGGCGGAAGAGCTCGCCGAAATGGCCCGTTCCGCAGGCAAACCACTTGCGGATGATTTGCGCATGAGCGTCATCCCCACGATTGCGCCGTTCCTGTTGCCGAAGTTGCTACCGGCATTGCGCAAGAAATATCCCGATTTAAAGTTGTACCTGCGTGAGGAAGCCAGCGCAGCTGCGGTCGAAGCATTGCACCATGGTCAGGTTGACTGTGTCCTGCTGGCGCTTCCTTTCCCGGCTGGCGATGTCGAAAAAGCGCACCTGTTTAACGACGCGTTATATGTTGCCTTTCCATTGGATGACCCGCGTGATCCACCCGAAAGCATAGAACCTGCGCTGATCGACGAAAACAGGCTTTTGTTGTTAGTCGATGGCCATTGCTTGAAGGACCATGCGCTTGCTGCCTGTAACAGACCGGAGCTGCGCGCAACGGCCATGATGCTGGGTACATCGCTGCACACGCTTGTGCAGATGGTGGACAATGGCTTGGGCCTAACCATCATTCCCGAGATGGCCGTCGCGGCCGGTCTATTGAACGGAACCGACGTTCAGGCGCGCCCATTGAATGCGGACCATGCGACACGCGAAATTGCGCTTATTTGGCGGACCAACAGTCCGCGCCGTGAGGAGTTCGAGTTGCTTGCGGAGTCCCTGCGGGAATTGCACACGACTTAAACGTTGAACCGTGCCCGGAACCGTTAGGACCAGCGTGAAGACCTGTCGTCGTCGCTGGATTTAGCATCAACCCAGACGGACGTGCCGTCTGCATAATGCTCTTTCTTCCAAAATGGCGCGTCGGTTTTAAGGCGATCAATGAGAAACGCCGTGGCCTCGAGCGCGTCTGCCCTGTGCCGCGACGCTGTGCCGACAACGACCACGGGTTCGCCCACCGCAACGCGCCCAATCCTGTGCACAATCGCCGCGCCAAGCAACGCCCAGCGGGCAAAGGCTTCATCGATTAACCGCATCAGGCTTGATTCCGTCATGCCGGGATAATGCTCCAGCTCAATCGCGGTTACACCGCCATCGTCCCGCGATATGCCGGTAAAACTGGACACCGCACCGCCCCCCAAATCACTCAGCCCCGACAGTGCAACCTCCGCGCTGATCGGCTCGCCGCTGATAAGGACGCGTTTCATCCGCCGGTCACTGGCGGGAAAATTGCAAGCTCATGTGCTTCGCCAAGCGCTGCGTCCAAAGGCACCATATCTTGGTCCAAAGCGAAACGAAGCCGCGCCTTGTCTTGAAAGGCCAGCGCGTGCCCGGGTGACTGACCAGCGAGCCAGTCAATGGCGTCATGAATATTGCGCACATGTGTCGGCAGATCACATGTTTCGGAGGTCACACCAATGGCCTCGCGAACTGCCGCGAAATACACCAGCCTCATCTGGTCAATCCATATGCTTTATGCCGACGCGCAGATAATCCCAGCCGGTAATC
>CALDKP010000376.1 GCA_937898535.1 uncultured Sphingomonadales bacterium
AGTCATGCCAGCCAAACCCGCCATCGCCCCTGCCGACCCTGTCGCCCAGTTCGAAACCTCGATGCAGGAGCTGGAAGCCATCGTGCAAAAACTCGAACGCGGCGAACTTGCGCTTACAGAATCCCTCGCCATCTTCGAGCGCGGCATGGCGCTTGAGGTAGCGGATGGTCATCAGATCAGCTCCTTCGGGTTGAGCACCATCAGCACGCTGCCATCGCCCATCAGCATGTTGCCGGCCCGGCTATGAATGTTGTTCTGCCAGACGGCGGTGGCGGGATCGAGCAGCTTCAACGTTTCCCCTGCCCGGCGGATCGCGGCCTCGCTCATGTCATTGGCGTGGCTAAAGCCGGTCATTTCACCCGACACACCGCGCAGGCCAAAGCCCGAACCTGTCGAATAATCCGCCATTTTCAGCCGGCCATCGTCAAAACCAAAGCTCTCGGTCGCGCTATATTGCAAATACAGCTCACCATCATCGCACGCCTTCAACGCGTCACGCGTAATGCGCTGCGCTGCGTCAGGGTCGAGAAGGCCGGATTGGTAAAGATACGAGCGGGGATCGGTATAAGTCATGTTGCGTATATGGGGCGATGTGGCGGCGGTTGAAAGGGTAATTTGCATATTCCCCCCGCACTGATGGGTCGAGGGGCCTACAGCACCACCGCAGCCCTGAGCCTGTCGAAGGGCGTCCATCGGCACAGAGCCTGCACTTTGGACACCCTTCGACGGTCGCAGGCGCTACGCACCTGCTGCTCAGGGCTTCGGTTTGGGAAGAGGCCCCGCCTCCCCCATCGGCTTTCCACCGCCACAGCTTCGTCACCCTGAACTTGTTTCAGGGTCTTAATTCCTTGCAACACTTAATTCCTTGCAACACTAAAGTAAGATCCTGAAACAAGTTCAGGATGACGATGGTTTGACGAAGGCAGCCATGACAAATCAATTGGATACTTCTAAAGCCGCGCAATGACCACGCGATTCCAGTTTTCGATTTCTGCCACTGATGGCAAGGCACGCACCGGCAGCATTCAGATGATGCGCGGCGAAATTCGCACGCCCGCGTTTATGCCCGTCGGCACCGCTGCCACGGTCAAGGCGATGCGCCCTGCCGAAGTGCGCGCAACGGGTGCGGACATCATATTGGGCAACACCTACCATCTGATGCTGCGGCCCGGCGCGGAACGTGTGGCGCGGCTGGGTGGGTTGCACCAGTTTTCGGGCTGGGACCGCCCGATATTGACCGACAGCGGCGGGTATCAGGTGATGAGCCTGTCGGCTTTGCGCAAAATCACCGAAGAGGGCGTGGCGTTCCAAAGCCATCTCGACGGGTCGAAACATATGCTGTCGCCCGAACGGTCGATGGAAATCCAGCGCTTGCTGGGGTCGGACATCGTGATGGCCTTTGACGAATGCCCCGCCAATGGCGTCAGCCGCGACGAAATCAAGGAAGCCTTGCTACAGACCGCCATCTATTGCGGCGTGCCGGCAGCAAATTCGGCCTTCGCGCTGGCGCAAAAAGTCTTTGCCGAAATCGACGACAAGGTTTGAACTTGATGCAAAATTCCGGGGCGCGATGAAATGCGTCGGCGCACTTTTGTTTTCGCAAATCCCCATTGCGATATCGGTCTGTTAACAATCGATTTCTCGCACGTTTTCACTCTGATTACGTTCAGACTTGGCAAATAATCCCATCCGGTAACTTGGTTATAATGGCCGTCATCCGAACACGTTTGAGGGCTGCTAATGCCGGTTTTTTTTATTCTTGCCACCTTGCTGGCCGCACTGATTTTTATCGGCCTGGCCTGGCT
>CALDKP010000377.1 GCA_937898535.1 uncultured Sphingomonadales bacterium
CGGGATTATACCAGCCGACGGAAACGATCGACCTTTGGCCGGATGGTGCGCCCGGTGCGCCTGCGGTGCCGCTCGTGGAGACAGTCAACGAACGTTCCACCGATCCGCATCTTACCGACCGCGCCGTCTTTGGAATTAGCCGCCCCCGCATGGTCGTGTTCAGGCCAGCTCAACCGAATGGCGCGGCCGTCCTCATTACGCCCGGGGGCGGCTATCGCTGGGTGGTGGTTGACAAAGAAGGCTATGAAATGGGCCGCTGGCTTGCGGCGCGGGGATATACTGCCTTTGTCTTATTCTATCGCTTACCCGGCGAGGGCTGGGCCGCTGGACCAAATGTTGGACTGTCGGACGCCCAAAGAGCAATGCGCATCATCCGGTCGCGCGCGGCCACTTATGGCATTGATCCGCAAAGGGTCGGCGCCATGGGCTTTTCCGCAGGCGGCCATGTCTGTGCTGACCTTGCAACAAGGTTCGCCGTCAAAACCTATGAACCCGTCGATGAAGCAGACACATTGTCGGCGCGTCCGTCGATTGCAGCACCCATTTATCCGGTAATTTCCATGCGCGCGCCTGATGCCCATCCGGGAAGTCGGGAAAAGCTTCTGGGTTCGGCACCGACGGCTACAGTAGAACAAAAGCATAGCCCACACTTGAATGTGCCGGACAATGCCCCACCATTTTTTGTGCTGCATGCCGAAGATGACGACGCCGTTCCGGTCGAAAATGCGCTGCTCTTGCGAGCTGCGCTCCGCGCCAAAAACATCACAGTCGAAACGCATATCTTTGCGCATGGTGGCCACGGCTTTGGTTTGCGCAAGGCCATCGGCAAGCCCGCCGAAATTTGGCCAGAACTTTTCCTCAACTTTGCCCGCTCCCAAGGATTTTAAAATATGTCGCGCATTTTGACGCTGCACGCTGACCGGCTTTTCCCAACAGATCGGGATGTTCGCGCAATATCCCGCCGGCTCTATGATGCCGTCGCCGATTTGCCGATCATCAGCCCGCATGGCCATACGGACCCCCGGTGGTGGGCAACGGACGATGTATTCGGGAACGCAACCGAACTGTTGCTGCATCCGGATCATTATGTGTTCCGTATGCTCTATTCCCAAGGCGTGCCACTCGAAGCGCTTGGCATACGCAACCCCGATGCGGATCCGCGCGAAAGCTGGCGATTATTTGCCGAAAGATATCATCTGTTTCGTGGCACGCCGACCCGCATGTGGCTCGATTGGGTATTCAGCGCCACTTTTGGCATAGAAATACTGTTGTCGGCGGAAACGTCAGACCATTATTACGATCATATCACGGCGGCGCTGGCGACCGACGCGTTCCGTCCCCGCGCTTTGTTTGAACGCTATAACATCGAAGTGATAGCAACCACCGAAAGCCCGCTTGATGACTTACGCCATCATCAGGCCATCCGCGATAGCGGTTGGACCGGACGGGTCATAACGGCCTACCGCCCCGACCCCACTGTCGACCCGGAATTTGAGGGTTTCCATGACAATCTCGCCGTGCTGACACAGATGACGGGCGAAGATTGCTTGAGTTGGCAGGGCTATCTAAACGCCCATCGCAAGCGCCGGGCCTTTTTTGCATCCATGGGCGCAACCTCCACAGACCATGGGCACCCGACTGCCCAGACTGCGGATCTGAGCACACACGACGCGGAAGAGCTTTTTAATCGCGTGACGTCAGCCGAAGTTACGCGGCAAGATGCCGAACTGTTTCGCGCACAAATGTTGACCGAGATGGCGCGCATGAGCATCGATGACGGTCTGGTGATGCAAATTCACCCGGGCGCGTTCCGCAATCATAATCCGATGCTGTTCGAACGTTTTGGCAGAGATAAAGGCGCGGATATTCCCACGCATACCGGCTATGTCGAACAGCTTCGGCCATTGCTCGCAAAATTTGGCAACAATGCCGACCTGACGATCATTCTCTTTACCTTGGACGAAAGCACTTACGCCCGTGAATTGGCACCGCTTGCGGGGCATTATCCTGCACTCAGATCGGAAGAGC
>CALDKP010000378.1 GCA_937898535.1 uncultured Sphingomonadales bacterium
ACCATCGACTGGAGCCCGGGACAGCCCGTCATCATGACCGGCAGCGCCACTTATGTTTTCAAAGGTCAAGCCGACTGGGATGCGTTTGGATGAACGCGCCTGTGAAAAAGCCTGAAGTCATCAGCATGGGTTGTCGCCTGAACTTGGCGGAGAGCAACGCGCTGGCTGAACAACTCGGGGGCCGCGATGACATCGTCATCATAAACAGCTGCGCGGTGACCAATGAGTCTGTGCGGCAAACGCGGCAAGCCATCCGTCAGGCGCACCGGCGTCGCCCGGACGCGTCTGTGTGGGTCACCGGCTGCGCTGCGCAGGTCGAGCCAGAAACATTTCGGGCCATGCCAGAGGTCGCGGGCGTCTTTGGCAATCATGAAAAGCAAGACGCGACCTTGTTACGCGATTTGATTGATCGTTCCGACAGGCCAGTCATTGTCTCGGACATCATGACCATCGCGCAAACCGCGCCGCATCTCGTCACTGCCTATTCCGGCAAAACCCGCGCTTTTGTCGAAGTTCAAAATGGCTGTGACCACCGCTGCACATTTTGCATCATCCCCTATGGCCGCGGCAACAGCCGCTCTGTGCCTGCTGGCAGCGTCATTGAGCATATTCAAAAGCTCGTCGACACGGGCTTTAAAGAGGTGGTGCTGACCGGTGTTGACGTCACCAGCTATGGCCATGATCTTCCGGGCAGCCCCAATTTAGGATCACTGGTCGAACGGATATTGAAACTCGTTCCCGATCTTGCGCGCCTTCGGCTGTCGTCGATTGATGGTGTCGAGATTGACGATCGGCTTTTCGACTTGATCACGGGCGAGACGCGCGTGATGCCGCATGTTCATCTGTCGTTACAGGCAGGCGACAATATGATCCTGAAGCGCATGAAACGCCGCCATAGCCGCGAACTCGCGATCGAACTGGTCGCGCGGCTTAAAGCAAAGCGACCCGAGATCGCAATTGGCGCCGATATTATTGCGGGCTTCCCGACCGAAGACGATGCGATGTTTGCCAACAGCATTGACCTCGTGGAGCAATGCGGGATCGTGCATGGGCATATATTCCCATATTCGCCCAAGAAGGGCACGCCAGCCGCGCGCATGCCACAACTTCCCCATCCCGTGATAAAGGCGCGTGCCAAGGCGTTACGCGAAGCCGTAGCCGCAGAAAAAGCTCGCTGGTTGGATGGGCTTTTAGGGTCGATACAGAATGTCGCGGTCGAAAATGGCGGCAGGGGTGGCCACGCGGAAAATTTCGCGTATCTGCAGCTCGATAAAGTCATGTCCGAAGGCAGCATTGTCGCCGCGCGGGTTTTGCGGTCAACAGACGGAATATTGCAGGCAGAGGTTGTAGAATGAGCGAGAATGCTGGGTGGAAAGACCGACTGTTTGGCGGCCTGAAGAAAACATCAGGAAAGCTGACGGACAATATCGCCGGGCTTGTCACCAAGGCAAAGTTGGAAGCGCGCGACCTCGACGAAATTGAAGATGCATTGATTGCTTCAGACCTTGGTCCAGCCATGGCAGCGCAAATCCGCGGCAAGATTGCTGCTGGACGTTTTGATAAAGGCATTGATGCAGAGGGCATTCGGCAGATTGTCGAAGACGAAGTGGCGGCCGTGTTGGCACCCGTCGCATCCCCGCTCGAAATTGACGCATTCCCACGCCCCCAGGTCATATTGGTGATTGGCGTCAATGGCTCCGGCAAGACCACAACGATTGCAAAGCTGGCCAATCTTTTCCTTGAACAGGATTATGGCGTCATGCTGGCCGCAGGCGATACTTTCCGTGCGGCAGCGATTGGCCAGTTGAAAGTTTGGGCCGAGCGCATAGGCGTACCCATTGTGACTGGCCCCGAAGGCGGCGACGCTGCCGGTGTCGTGTTTGATGCGGTGAAAAAGGCGACTGCCGAAGGCATCGACGTGCTGATCGTCGACACCGCTGGACGGCTTCAGAACAAACGCGAGCTCATGGATGAATTGGCAAAAATCCGCCGCGTTCTTGGGCGCCTCAATCCCGCAGCGCCGCACAATGTGGTGTTGGTTCTAGACGCGACGACTGGGCAGAATGCGCTGTCGCAAATCGAAACCTTTAAAGAAGTCGCTGACGTAACTGGACTTGTGATGACGAAACTGGACGGCAGCGCGCGCGGCGGAATCTTGGTCGCCGCGGCCAAGCAGTTCGGCCTGCCCATTCACGCCATTGGCGTCGGCGAGTCCATTGATGACCTGCGCCCCTTCAATGCGCAAGATGTTGCCCGTGCCATCAGCGGCGGTTCGTTGTGAGCGACGCAACCACGCCAAAAAAGCCATCTGGCACATTAAACTTCATTCTCGATTTTGGACCGCTGCTGCTGTTTTTTGTGGCGTCAAAATTTGGCAGTTCGGACACCGACCCAAAGCAAGGTGCGATTGTCGGGACCGCAACGTTCATGGCCGCGATCATTATCGCGGTCATTGTTTCCAAGGTGAAACTGGGCAAAATTTCACCGATGCTGAAGCTAACTGCCGCTTTAGGCGTGTTTTTCGGCGCGCTGACGATCTGGTTTCATGACGAACGCTTCATCCAGATTAAGCCGACCATCATATACGCCTTTTTCGCCCTTCTGCTGCTGGGTGGATGGTTCCGCGGCAAAGCGATGCTCAAATATGTTCTGGAACATGCCTATCAGGGACTCGACGAAACCGGCTGGTTAAAGCTGTCGCTTAGCTGGGGCATATTTTTCCTCGTGCTCGCGGGACTGAACGAGATTTTTCGGCAGCCCGAATGGTTCTCATTCGATACTTGGCTATCCATCAAGGTTTGGGGCGTAACCGCCTGCACGTTCCTGTTCGCGCTTGCCAATATCCCGATGCTGATGCGACATGGGCTGAAGCTGGGCGATGATACCGAGACACCGCCCAACGCGTAAGTTTAGGACTGGTCAGCGCGTGAGAGGCCTTGTCCATCAAGATTTTCCGCCAGAACGAATGGCATATTGAATGCTTTCTATGGAAAGGGTCGCAAAGCAAACGACCGTGCACATCAGCCATTCAGTTGGTCACACGTAAATTGCGCAGAAAATATGTGACAAGCGCGGCCCACAAAGATAGGCAGGGACATATCAGGGGCAAAATCACCTGAATGCCTACAGGAGGAAAAAATGGCGAAATTTTTTGGAAATTTACATCTGGTGCTGGTCGCCGGTCTTGTGCTGTCATTGGCACTTATGTTCGGTTTGCACGGCGACGCATTGACGGCGCAGTCTGTCACACGTTGGCTGCATACATTCTTTGGGATCGTCTGGATTGGTCTGTTATACTATTTCAACCTCGTTCAAATTCCGACCATGCCGAAAATTCCCGCAGAGCTTAAGCCAGCTGTGTCGAAGCATATCGCACCATCTGCGCTGTTTTTCTTCCGCTGGGCCGCGGCATTGACTGTGTTGCTGGGGCTGATCATTTCGGTTCAGGCCGGTTACGCCCATCAGGCATTCACTCTGCAGGATCCTTACAAGCTAGATCGGAAGAGCACACGTCTGAACTCCAGTCACTAGCTTGTATCTCGTA
>CALDKP010000379.1 GCA_937898535.1 uncultured Sphingomonadales bacterium
TTTCTGGAAACCCATGACAGCTCACCAGTGCTTACTGTCGCTCCTAATATCGCGGGGAAGATAGAGGTGCGCGGCGTCGGCATCTTTAATGTCGATTTCATAGCTTCTGCGCCGCTTCGCCTGTTGGTGGAGTTTGTGGATTCGCCAGACAGATTGCCCGAGGACGTTGCGCGCGCCACCATCGGCGATTATTTCGTTCCCGTGTTGAAGCTAAATCCATTTGAACAAAGCAGCGCAATAAAGGTCGAATACGCGTTGCGAGCTATTGTCGAAAGTGGTGCTTGGCCCACATTTACATCCGCCGTTGCTGAAAAAGAAAGCTTGCCATCGTGAACGCCAAAACTGCCGCTATCCCGCAAACAATATTGATTGTGACGGGCGTTTCAGGCGCGGGAAAAACCACCGTTCTTAAGGCGCTTGAAGACTTAGGTTGGGAGGCGGTCGACAATTTCCCGATCCGCCTTGCCAGCCAGCTGCTGGAAATACCCGTTACCGCTCGTCAGGCGAGCTCCCAAATCCCGATTGCCCTTGGCTTTGACAGCCGGACGCGCGGTTTTGATGCCGAAACGCTCATTCAGCAAATCAAACAGCTCCAGAACCAACCCAACCTGACCATCAGGACATTGTTTCTAGACTGTGCAGGCGTTGAAATTGAACGCCGTTATGCAGAAACACGTCGCCGCCACCCCGTCGCGCCTGACCGCCCCGCCATGGACGGCATCGCGATTGAACGGACATTGATGGAGCCATTTCGCCGCTGGGCAGAGACGGTCATCGATACCAGCAAACTGTCCGCATATGACCTGCAACAAGCGATCCGCGAGCAGTTCAACAACGAAGCATCGCCACATTCCGTCATTACGATAACCAGCTTTGGTTATTCACGCGGCATTCCCCACAATGCCGATCTGGTTTTTGACCTGCGCTTCCTGCGCAATCCGCATTGGGACAATATACTTCGCCCGCTCACAGGCTTGGATGAAGGTGTATCGCATTATGTCGAAGCGGACCCCGCATATGACGCGGCGATGGAAAAAATACGCGACCTGCTTCGCTATCTTTTGCCGCTATATGACGCGCAAGGTAAGGCTTATGTAAACATAGCCTTTGGCTGCACCGGCGGACGCCACAGGTCCGTCCATGTCGCCGAACAATTTGGGCGTTGGTTGCGCGAAGATGGCTTTGCTCCGGCGGTTAACCATCGCAATCTAACCTCAAGACCGATTGACGCAATTGAAGAGCCTGCTAACGGCGCAAATAAGAATACCGCACCACAGGGTAACGACATCACATGATCGGTTTGATTTTAGTCACACATGGCAAGCTTGCGGACGAATTTCTCGTCGCGCTTGAGCATGTTGTTGGCCCCCAAAAAGACATCGCCACCATTTGCATTGGTCCGCATGATGACATGGAAGCCCGCCGCAATGAAATAGCGGCGGCCATTAAGCAGGTTGATTCAGGAAAAGGCGCGATAATCCTGTCCGATCTTTTTGGCGGAACGCCCTCCAATCTGGCCATCTCGCTGCTAGAAAGCGGCCGTGTTGAAGTGATCGCTGGCGTAAACCTGCCCATGCTGATCCGCCTCGACAGCGCCCGCAAAAACCTGGATGTGAAAGAGGCTGTCGCCGCTGCGCGTGAAGCCGGCCGGAAATATATCAGCGTGGCTTCCGAAGTGCTCGAGGCATCGAAATGACCCGCCTCAGCCGGTCTGCAACAATCGTGAATGTGAAAGGGCTGCATGCCCGCGCTAGCGCAAAATTTGTCACCTTTGTTAGCCGGTTGCCCGAAGGCATTAAGGTTGAAGTTGAAAAAGACGGTCAGCTCGTCACAGGCACATCCATCATGGGCCTGATGATGCTCGGCGCGGCAAAAGGCAGTGAAATTACCATTCACGTCGAAGGTGACCAAGCAGAGCCCGCTATTGAAAAACTTATCGGGCTGGTTGTCGACGGCTTTGGCGAAGACTGATGCGCCGTGAGATTACCGGATTTTCTAATCCGCTTCTGAAGGAAATCCGCGGACTGCGGGAAAAGAAATTGCGGAAACGTGCCGGGCTGTTTCTCGCCGAGGGCCTCCGCATCATGACGGAAGCGCGCGAAGCTGGCTTTCTTCCCGAAATGCTGTTCCGGGTCAAAGACCGGCCAGTCCACGCGCTGGAAATCGCGCTTGAGGACGAGGTTCTACGCAACGGCGGGGACGTCATTGAAACCAGCGCCGAAATCATGGCCAAGCTGTCCGGCAAAGA
>CALDKP010000380.1 GCA_937898535.1 uncultured Sphingomonadales bacterium
CGAACGCGCGGCAGACTATTTCGCCTGGGGTCGGATCATACCCTTCGGCATCCTCTTCCTCGCCATTTACACCATCTATCGCGGCCTTGCCCCGCGCAAATATCGCGGGCGCTTATTCCCCAAATGGCCGGGCGCTGTACTTGTCAGCATCTGGTGGGTCGGATGCACGATGGTGCTGCCTTGGTTCGTATCGAGCATCACCAACTATGACCTGACCTATGGCAGCCTTGCGGGGGTGATGATCGCGCTGATTTTCTTCTACCTTGTGGGCCTCGGTATGGTCACCGGCGCGCAACTCAACGCCGCTCTGGCCAACGCGACCGAAAATGGCCTAAAGGGTGGTTCGGGGACAGGTAAAGACAATCAGGAGTTCATCCAGACATGACCGGTTTGATGGCAGGAAAACGCGGCCTCATCATGGGCCTCGCCAATGACAAGTCGCTAGCATGGGGCATTGCGCAGCGGCTGAAGGCCGAAGGGGCGGAGCTGGCGATCAGCTATCAGGGCGAAGTCATGGAAAAGCGCGTTCGGCCATTGGCGGAACAACTTGGTTGTGACTTTCTCATCGACTGCGACGTTGCCGATATGAACAATCTAGACCGCGCATTTGACACGCTGGCGGCCAAATGGCCCACCATTGATTTCGTAGTCCACGCCATTGGCTTCACCAACAAAGAAGCACTGCGCGGCAAATATTTCGACGTAAGCTTGGACGACTTTCTGATGACGATGAACATCAGCGTCTACAGCTTTACCGCGGTCGCCAAGCGCGCGGCAGCCATGATGAAGCCACTTGATCCCGAAACCGGTGAAGGTGGCGGATCGATGCTGACGCTCAGTTACTATGGCGCAGAAAAGGTCATGCCGCATTACAACGTCATGGGCGTGGCCAAGGCTGCACTGGAAACGTCGGTCAAATATCTGGCGAATGATGTCGGGCCACAAGGCATTCGCGTGAACGCGATATCGGCTGGACCGATCAAGACGCTCGCTGCGTCGGGCATTGGTGATTTCCGTTATATCCTGAAATGGAATGAACTGAACACGCCGCTGCGCCGCAACGTGACCATTGATGACGTTGGTGCGTCGTCATTATATTTCCTGTCCGATCTGGGCGCAGGCGTTACCGGCGAAATCCACCATGTTGATGCGGGTTACCACACCGTCGGCATGAAGCAGGAGGATGCTCCTGATATCGACACCACAAAATGATCGCGGGGCATAGCAACGAGCTGGTTCTTCTCCTTGGTGGCTGCGCTTTGCTCGTTGGCTTGCATGGATATTGGCATGCCCGTCATTATTGGGAAGGCCTGCCGCCCCTATTAGACGCGTTTGTATCCATGGCTGGCTTTGTGGCTGTCATAGGGGTCTTTGTCTGGGCAGGGCGTGTTGGCGCGGCGTATAACCATTCACATGCGGCACGGGTGCTGGCTATTGCCATTACAATCATAGTTTTACGTGCAATTCGAACCTGGATAGGCAAGGAGCAGGTGCGCTATCGCGCTGTCCATATGAAGAAGTCGGAATCAGCAGATGAGCTTTAATACTTTCGGACGCGTTTTTCGCTTCACGACTTGGGGAGAGTCCCACGGTCCAGCGCTTGGCGCAGTGGTTGACGGTTGCCCTCCCGGACTTGCCTTGTCCGAAGCCGACATTCAGCCGTTTTTGGACAAGCGCCGTCCCGGGACATCGCGCTTCACAACGCAGCGGCAGGAGCCGGATGCCGTGCGGATTTTGTCTGGCGTTTTTGAAGGGCGGACGACGGGAACGCCAATCTCGCTGATGATCGAAAATGTTGATCAGCGGTCCAAAGATTATTCTGACGTGGCCAAGGCCTATCGCCCCGGTCATGCCGATTACAGCTATGACGCAAAATATGGCTTTCGCGATTATCGCGGTGGCGGTCGTTCAAGCGCGCGTGAAACCGCTGCACGTGTGGCCGCCGGCGCGGTGGCAAGGGCGGTCATGCCTGATGTCGAAATTATGGCTTATGTCGCGGAGATCGGCGGCGACGCCATCGACCGCAATAATTTTGAAGCCGCACAGATCGACAAAAACCCCTTTTTCTGTCCGGATGAAGCCGCTGCCGGTCGGTGGGAAAAATTGGTGGATGAGGCGCGTAAGGCTGGATCATCGCTTGGCGCCGTCATTGAATGTGTCGCCACGGGCGTACCACCCGGTTGGGGCGCACCTTTATATGCGAAACTCGACAGCGAACTTGCGTCGGCGATGATGAGCATCAACGCGGTTAAAGGCGTCGAAATTGGCGCAGGCTTTGGCGCAGCGCGTTTGCGTGGCGAAGAAAATGCCGACCGCATGCGGCCTTCATCGGAAGGATCGAACCATCCCGAATTCCTCGCGAATAACGCAGGCGGAATTGCTGGTGGTATCTCGACAGGGCAGCCCGTGCTGGTGCGGGTCGCGTTCAAGCCGACCTCCTCAATCCTCACGCCCGTGGAAACAGTCACCCGCGACGGCGATGCGACCGATATCATCACAAAGGGCCGCCACGACCCCTGTGTGGGCATACGCGGCGCACCCGTGGTTGAGGCGATGATGGCACTCGTGCTGGCCGATCAGAAGCTGCTGCACCGCGCACAATGCGGCTAGAGCCTTCCAGTGCCTAAACTCAACCTCGATGCAATCGCCCAAAGCAATGCAACGGGGTATCCCGCTCCATATGACCGCGAAGTCGAGGGCAGGTGGTGGCGAAGGTTGGCACCGGCGGCGGGTCTGACACATTTGGGTGCCAGTCATATCGTGCTGAAACCGGGTGGATGGTCATCGCACCGGCACTGGCACTATAAGGAAGACGAAATCGTCATCATGCTTTCGGGCGAAGCCGTGTTGGTTGAGGATGATGCCGAAACGGTTTTGCGGGCAGGCGACATTGCGGCGTGGGCGGCGGGTGAACCAAACGGCCATCATCTGATTAACCGCAGCGATTGTGATTGTGTCTTCATCGCTATCGGTGCTGGCGATCGCGGAGCAGGCGGCGTCTACGCGGATATCGATATGACATTCGGCGATGCGGGTTATTTCTGCAAAGACGGGACGCCTTATCCCACGGAACGGATTAAGTAACCGCGTCCTCAATCCGCTGGATTGTCCATGGTTCCTCTGCGGCGGCAGCGTACCATTCTTCCATCCACGGATGCGCCATAATCGTTTCCGCATAGCTTTCCGCAAAGCCGGGCAGGGTGAATCCATAGGTCACAAAACGCGTGACCACAGGTGCGAACATGATGTCCGCCGCACTGAATGTGCCAAACAGATATGGCCCGTCTTTGCCAAAGCGCGAGCGGGCTTCGGCCCATGTTTGCAAGATGCGGACCGCGTCCTTCCGGGTCTCTTCGGATATCGCGACGTCGCTAAAGGTCTTGCGCGTATTCATCGGGAATTCGCGGCGCAGGGAGGTGTAGCCCGCATGCATTTCCGCCGCCATGGACCGCGCCATGCCGCGCGCGACTTCGTCCTTGGGCCAATAACGGTCACGCCCGACTTTGTCGGCGAGATAATCGATGATCGCAAGGCTGTCCCAGACCACAGCCTCTCCATCCCACAAGGTCGGCACCTTGCCCGATGATGGCGCAAGGTCGTCCTCGCGTTTGCGTTCTTCCCAGCCATCGGCAAACAGCGGAACAATGATCTCGTCAAAATGTAGGCCGGACTGCTTGGCTGCAAGCCAGCCGCGCAGCGACCAGCTTGAATAGGCTTTGTTTCCGATAATCAGTTTCATAGGTCCTGCCCCTAAGAAGCGACGGCTTCCAGCACAGCGGCGCGTAATTCATCAATGCCCCCGCGCTTTTCCGCAGATGTCACCGAAAGCTCGGGATAGGCAGCGACATGCTTGCGCAGTTTTGCCATTGTGTCGGCCTCAACCGCCTCGCGTTCGGACGCTTTGATCTTGTCGGTCTTGGTCAGCACAATCCGGTAGCTGATGGCAGCCGCATCGAGCATTTTCATGATTTCATGATCGACTTCTTTAATGCCATGGCGGCTGTCGATCAGCACAAACACACGCTTTAACACCGCGCGGCCACGCAGATAGTCGTTGATTAGGTAACGCCATTGCTGCACCGTCTTGATGGGGGCTTTGGCATAGCCATAGCCCGGCATGTCGACGATGCGAAACAACGCCGGTTCACCCACATCGAAAAAGTTCAGCTCTTGCGTACGGCCCGGTGTGTTGGACGCGCGCGCAAGATTGTTGCGGTTCACCAGCGCGTTAATCAGGCTGGACTTGCCGACGTTCGACCGACCCGCAAAGGCAATTTCAGGGACCGTTGGGTCCGGCAGAAATTCAAGCTTCGGCGCTGATTTCAGGAACGTAACCGGACCGGAGAATATCCGGTTCGGTTCTGCTATTCCCGCAATGACATCCGCGCTCACGACCCCGCCTTGGCTTTCGCTGCTGCTTTTTCTTGCGCATCACGCGCCATCTGCTCCCGCAACGCCGGGTGGCGTGAATAGAGCCACTTTTGCTGCGCAATCGAAACGAGGTTCGACATGACCCAGTAAAGCTGAAGTCCAGCGGCAAACGGCGCCATGATGAACATCAGGAACCATGGCATGACCGCAAATACCTGCTTTTGCACGTCATCCATAGGTTGCGGGTTCAGGCGCTGCATCAGCCACATTGTCACACCAAGCAATATCGGCAGAACGCCAATGGCAATGAACGATGGCGGGTCAAATGGCAGCAGTCCAAACAGGTTGATTGGTGTCAACGGGTCGGGTGCCGACAAATCCTTCAGCCACAATACAAATGGCTGGTGACGCATTTCGATCGACAGCAGCAGAATTTTGTACAGCGCGAAGAAGATCGGAATCTGCAACACGATGGGCAGGCAGCCCGCGAGCGGATTTACCTTTTCATCCTTATACAGCTTCATCATTTCCTGCTGCAGGCGTGGCTTGTCATCCTTCCAACGCTCTTGCAGCGCCTTCAGCTTAGGCTGAACAGCACGCATCTGCGCCATCGACGCAAACTGCTTCTGCGCCACGGGGTACATGAATCCGCGTACGATGATCGTCAGGCCAATAATGGCTAAACCAAAGTTTCCGAACAGACCGAACAGCCAATGCAGGATCCAGAAGAACGGAATGGCGATGAACCAAGATCGGAAGAGCACACGTCTGAACTCCAGTCACT
>CALDKP010000381.1 GCA_937898535.1 uncultured Sphingomonadales bacterium
GTGCCGCCGAGCGCGTTCCTGACGGTGCAGGAAGGCTGCGACAAGTTCTGCACCTATTGCGTCGTGCCCTACACGCGCGGCGCGGAGATTTCGCGTGGATGGAGCGCGTTGATTGACGAGGCAAAAGCCATCGTTGACGCGGGTGCCGCAGAAATCACGTT
Organism: uncultured Sphingomonadales bacterium; assembly: GCA_937898535.1. GTDB lineage: Bacteria > Pseudomonadota > Alphaproteobacteria > Sphingomonadales > Sphingomonadaceae > Sphingorhabdus_B. The sequence continues at coordinate 162 of CALDKP010000381.1, forward strand.
ATTGGGGCAAAACGTCAACGCTTGGGATGGCGAAGACGACAAAGGTCAGTTGCAGGGTCTCGACGGCCTCATCCGCGCGCTCGACAAAATTCCCGGCCTGCGCCGCATCCGCTATATGACGAGCCACCCGAACGATATGACAGAGGGGCTGATTGCCGCGCATGGCGATGTCGAAAAGCTGATGCCGTTCCTGCACCTGCCCGTACAATCGGGTTCGGACCGCATTTTAAAGGCGATGAACCGCAGCCACAGCCGCGACAGCTATCTGCGCATTTTGGACCGTGTGCGCACCATTCGGCCTGACATCGCGTTTTCGGGTGATTTCATCGTCGGCTTTCCCGACGAAACCGAAGACGATTTTGAAGACACCATGCGTCTGGTGCGTGAAGTTGGGCATGCGCAGGCATATTCGTTCAAATATAGCCCGCGTCCCGGCACGCCCGCTGCCGATATGGCCGACCAGATACCCATGGAAATCATGGACGAACGGCTCCAGCGGTTGCAGGCGCAAATCGTTGCCGATCAAACCGCCTTCAACCGAAATACCGTTGGCAAAACCTGCGATGTTCTTCTCGAACGGCCGGGCAAATTTGATGGCCAATTGATTGGCAAATCACCTTGGCTTCAATCTGTTCATGTCCTTGCGCCGGAGCTTTCTATCGGCAATATTGTGAGCGTGCAGATTACCGATTCTGGCCCCCTTAGCTTAAAAGGTGAACCAACGATGAGAGCAGCCGCCTGAATGGCCAAAAAAGCCCAAGCGCAAGCCGGTGACCTGTCCCGGCTGGAAATGAGCTTCGACAAACCACACCTTATCAATGCGGTGTTTGGCGAATTTGATCGCAACCTGGTTACAATTGAAAACAGGCTTGGCGTTTATATCTCGGCCCGCGGCAATCGCGTTCAAATCGAAGGTGAAGCTGGCGCGATTGGCCGGACACGCGATGTTCTCAACGATATTTATTCGCGCATTTCACGCGGACAAGAAATGGATTCCGAAGCCGTGCAGTCGATTATCGCAATGACCGCGGAACCCACGCTTGAAGGCATATTGCGCAAGGAAGACAATGCCGCCCCCGGCATCATGATCCGCACGCGCAAGAAAACGTTGGTACCGCGCTCCGCCACGCAAATCCCCTATATGGAGGCATTGGCGCGCGACGAGATTATCTTCGCACTTGGACCAGCAGGAACCGGAAAAACCTATCTGGCGGTGGCGCAGGCTGTTGCAATGCTGATTACCGGCGCCGTGCAACGCCTCATCCTCTCGCGTCCAGCGGTCGAAGCGGGCGAACGGCTTGGCTTCTTACCGGGCGACATGAAGGAAAAGGTCGATCCCTACCTGCGTCCAATTTACGATGCGTTGTACGATTGCCTGCCCGCCGAACAGGTAGAACGCCGTATTGCGTCGGGCGAAATCGAAATCGCGCCTATCGCCTTCATGCGCGGACGCACGTTGGCCGATGCCTTCATCATTCTTGACGAAGCGCAGAACACGACTGCCGCGCAAATGAAGATGTTCCTGACCCGTTTTGGTATGAACAGCCGCATGGTCATTTGCGGAGACCCGCATCAGGTTGATATCCCCGGTGGCGAACGGATGTCTGGCCTGAATGACGCAGTTCAACGCCTCGAAGGCGTGGACGGCATTCAAACCATCCGTTTCAATAGCAGCGACGTCGTCCGCCATCCCTTGGTCGGACGGATCGTCGATGCGTATGAGGGTGCGCGTGATTGACGTCGAATTAGACATCGGCTTGCCATGGGGCAGCTGCAATTTCGGGCAAAGTGAAGTTGAAAAGGCCGTCGATGCGGCTGTCCGTTTTGCGGCGATACCTGAACTGGCCGACCCGGTCGTCCCAATGAGCGTTAGCGTCAAGCTTTCGGACGATGCCGAGGTGCATACACTGAACCGTGAATGGCGTGAAAAAGACAAGCCAACCAACGTGCTGTCCTTTCCCATGCTCGACGATGACGAAATCGACGCATTGCTCGACGGGACCTATAACGCGCCCGAAATCATGCTGGGCGACATCATCTTGGCCTATGAAACCTGCGCCGCCGAGGCGGAGGAAAAACACATTTCCGTCGCTGACCATGCCACACATTTGGTGATCCATGGCATGCTGCATTTGCTTGGCCATGACCATGTTGACGACGAAGAGGCCGAAGCCATGGAGGCGTTAGAAGTAAAAGCGCTTGCATCCATGGGGCTTCACAATCCATATGATGCTGAATTCCATTAAAAAGAGGCCAATACGCTTCCATTATGCCCGAGGGTGACAGTTTTAGCGGTTCGAAAACCGCAACCGACGACGATAACGACGGACGAATATGGCAGCGGCTGAAAACGATCTTTTTTGGCCGCGATCACGAGCCAACTTTGCGCGAGCAGCTTGAAGAAGCGATTGCTGAGCATGAAGAAGATAGCGACGATAATGACCAATCGGACAATGACGGCGACCTGACCGCGGTTGAGCGCACCATGCTGCGCAACCTTTTACATTTTAGCGAGCATCGGGTTGACGACGTCATGGTGCCCCGCAGTGATATTGTCGCAATTGACGAAAGCGCTGGCTTTGCCGATTGCATCACTGCCTTCGCCGAACATGGGCACAGCCGCTTGCCCGTCTATCGCGATACCTTGGACAGCGTCATCGGCATGATCCATATCAAGGATGTGTTCGCCGTTCTTGCGTCTGGTGAACAGCCTCCGGAAAGCTTGGAAGCCTTTATCCGTCAGCCGCGGTTTGTGCCGCAGAATATGAGCGTTCTCGCATTGCTCGACGAAATGCGCCGGACGCGCACGCATTTGGCTATCGTTCTCGACGAATATTCAGGCACTGAAGGTCTGGTGACGATTGAAGACCTCGTGGAAGAAATCGTCGGTGAAATCGAAGATGAGCATGACGAAGAACCCGAAGCGATGTTCACGCAATTAAGCCCCGCCATGTGGGAAGCCGATGCGCGCGCTGAGCTCGACGATCTCGCTGAGGCCATTGACCCCAATCTGTCCGAGGTTGAAGAAGATGTCGACACGCTGGGCGGACTCGCGTTTGTTATTGCTGGGCAAGTTCCCGATGTCGGCCAAATGCTGACACACGAAGCCAGCGGATGGAAACTCGAAATATTGGAAGCGGACGAAAAACGGGTCACGCGCATCCGGTTGTTCGCACCATCGCCCGAACCGGACGAAACAGACGAATAAAACGCCGTTAAAGCTGCGCGGCGAGTTTCGCGGCGCGTATGCGCCAGGATTCGGCCAATGTTTCAAGCTGCGAAAGCGCCTGCAACTGCGCGAACGCATCGACTTTCTTATGCCCGCCGCCGATCAGCAGTTTGAACGTGCGGGCGACGGTCCAGTCGTGCCCAGCCTGCTCCACCTGCTCTATGCGGTCGCCCGGTGCGACTTCGCCTTCCTCTATAACGCGGAAATAGCCACCGCAGCGGCCTGAGCTAATCACCATCCCGGACAGACCGTGCACGCCGAAATGATGGTCCAGCTTCCAACATGGCTGACGTCCCTGTGCAACCTCAACCAAGGCCTTTCCTATCCGAAACCTGTCACCGATGCGCAATTCGCCTTCGGTTAACCCCGATGCACTGATATTTTCGCCGAAGGCCCCAGCATAATCGAGTTTGGGATTCGCAAAACCTTCCGCTGCAAAATGGGCAATCCATCTGGGATAATGTTCGGCGGGATAAAAATGCACCGCTTTATCAACGCCGCCATGCACCGTTGGGTCGGCCACCTGATCACCTTGAAACCCCAGTCTGCCCAGCATCACGGGCCGGTCCACAGGCGCGCGGGCTATGGCGCTCATCGTGCCGTCAACGCGGAAGGGTTTAGGGCCGCCAATCAGCAGCGTATCAACTTGGGTTAAAATCATCGCGACAACATATCCTACCAAATGCAGCATTCCCATTGGCATTTTGCTTTACCACCGATAAAAGCCGAGCAATGCACACCAGCGACCTTCGCATTGCGCTTTTCAGCGGCAATTATAATTATGTACGCGATGGCGCCAATCAGGCGCTGAACCGGCTGGTGGGATATCTTTTAAGCCAAGGCGCGTCGGTGCGTGTTTATTCGCCGACAGTGGAAAATCCCGCATTCGCAGCCACGGGCGATCTGGTGTCAGTGCCTTCGATGGCCATTCCGTTTCGCTCTGAATATCGCATGCCATTGTCGTTATCGCGAAGCGTTCGACGCGATCTTGAGGCGTTCAATCCAAATATAGTCCACATCGCCAGCCCTGACCGGGTTTCACGCAAGGCCGTCAAATGGGCCCAAAAGCAGAACTTGCCGGTTCTCTGTTCGGTGCACACCCGCTTTGAAACCTATTTCCGCTACTATAACATGTCATTCATCGAACCGATCGTTGAAGCATGGATCCGCCGCCTGTATCGCAAATGTGACGCGTTGGTTGCGCCATCGGAGAGCTTTGCCCAAGTTTTGCGCCAGCAGCGTATGAACTACGACATCGACATCTGGTCGCGTGGTGTCGACAGGGACATATTTAATCCAGGTCGCCGTGACATGGAATGGCGGCGCGGACTGGGCATATCCGACGACACCCCTGTCATCGGGTTTCTGGGCCGTCTGGTTATGGAAAAGGGTCTTGATGTCTTTTCAGACACGATTGACCAACTCAAACGACGCAACGTCCCGCATCAGGTTTTGGTGATTGGAGATGGCCCCGCACGTGCATGGTTCGAATCGCGGATACCCGAGGCGAAATTTGCCGGATTTCAAGTGGGCGCGGATCTCGGCCGGGCCGTTGCGAGCATGGATATGTTTTTTAACCCGTCGGTCACGGAAGCATTTGGCAACGTGACGCTTGAATCGATGGCCTGCGGGCTGCCGGTCGTCGCCGCAAAAGCAACGGGCAGCCAGAGTTTGGTCGAAGACAAAGTTTCGGGACGCCTCATTACGCCCGGTGCAATCAACCAGTATGCCGACGCACTGCAGGCCTATTGCACGAACACAGACCTGCGCGCCGAACATGGCAGCGCCGGCGAACGCAGATCGCTGGACTATAGCTGGGATGCGATCAACCAGACCGTTGCAGACACGTATCTGCGCCTCATCCGTCAACGGGCTGCGCGTGCTATTGCTGCGCGCTGACGGGGTGCATGTGTTAGGCAGGCTGCCCGGTACCGGATCCCAATACACATGAGCGACCTTTTCCACGACGAACCCACGCAAACAGAGACGCTGCCGAAAACAGCGCCACTGGCGGATAAGCTTCGTCCTGCGCAGCTGAGTGAGGTCATTGGTCAGGAGCATCTGACAGGACCAGAGGGCGCTATTGGCCGGATGGTGGCCGCGGGCAAATTGTCGTCCATGATCCTCTGGGGGCCGCCGGGCACCGGAAAGACTAGCATTGCACGTTTGCTGGCGGATGCCGTCAACATGCATTATAAGCCGATCTCCGCGGTCTTCTCCGGCGTTGCGGACCTCAAAAAGGCGTTTGCCGAAGCCGAGACTATGGCGCGAACCGGCAAGCAAACCTTGTTATTCGTGGACGAAATTCATCGTTTCAACCGGGCGCAGCAAGACGGATTCCTGCCCTTTGTTGAAAGCGGCCTCGTCACGCTCGTTGGCGCCACAACGGAAAATCCATCGTTCGAACTAAACGCCGCATTGCTATCGCGCTCGCAGGTCATGGTGCTCCACCGCCTTGATGACGCCGCCTTGGCAACATTGCTCGCGCGCGCAGAAGATATCATGGAGCGCCCCCTGCCCGTCACGGCCGATGCCAAATCTGCGCTGATATCGAGCGCAGATGGCGATGGTCGCTTCCTGCTCAATCAAGCCGAGACGCTGTTTTCC
>CALDKP010000382.1 GCA_937898535.1 uncultured Sphingomonadales bacterium
CTGAGCAACCAGTGCCAGGGCTGGGACGACATGGGGTTGTTAGGAATCGCATTCCATCCGGATTTCGTCAGCAACCGCCAGCTCTTCGTCTTCTACTCTTGGGTGACGCCGGGCACTGTCATCGGCAGCCCGACCACGCGACCACCCAATGCGACGAACTCGCGGGTCCGCGTGGCCCGCTTCACCGTGGATGCGAACGGCATCGCCAAAGACATGGGCAAGTCGCTGGATTACCTTTTTACATCGCAAGCAAATTACGGGCTGAATTGATATGGCGCTTATCCCATTCCCTGACGTGCCCAAATTGCCAGGCGTCCCGGCGTTGCCGCGGTCGGCCAAGTTCCCCCCAATCGTCCGGGCGGGTCTTGGTTTGCTGCAAGGGATGCTATGGCGCATTTTCCAAGTGCAAACCCGTTGGGGCATTTGTGACAGCAAGGGCAAGCCGCTTGGCCGCCGAATCCGCCAATCCGAAATATCCGACGTCAACGGCTATAACACATACGCGATGACGGGACTGCCAAAGGGCCCGATCGCCAATCCGTCACGCGCGGCGATTGCCGCCGTGCTGAACCCGCAAGCGACGAGCGCATTGTTCTTCGTCGCCGATGGCAAGGGCGGCCATGTGTTTGCCGATACGCTGCAACAGCACAACGCCAACGTCAAAAAATGGTACGCAATCCGCCGCGAACGCGGGGAAATGTAATCCTTTAAGGTTCGACGATTTTGAATGCGCCCGGCATCGGGTCAAGCGCCGCCTGAAGCTTATCAACGACGGACCGGTCGCCGTCGATCTTCAGCCCAGCCATTTGCAATTGCGCTGCCGGCATTTTCAGGAACAACAAAGCGAGGAACAGCTGACGCGGTCCGGTAACGGTAACTGCTGGCGCAGCATGGCCTGTTCCCATCTCGCTGATCATCACCGCGTTGCCGACAGTGACTTTCGCTGTCTCATTCCGGTCGGAAATCACAAAGTTCAGCGTCAGCGCCGTATTGCCGATGATCGTTGGATCCAGTCGTGTGGAGACAGAATCGAGCAACAGGCCAGTTGGTATCGCTGAAATCATGTCGATGCTTTGCGTACTTACGCCCGCCTTCATGCCTTGCCTTAGCTCAGCCGCGCCGGTCAGGAACATGTTACGCCAAATCGCGGACTCAGCCTGAAAACCTTGCTGTTCATAGCTGTCGGCAAGCAAAGCTCGGCCTTCGGCATTTTTTGGGTCGGCAAAAACCAATTGGTTCAACAGGTCCGACGACCAGCGATAATCCCCCGCCTTCATGGCCTTTTTGGCCACCGCGAGCAGCTTCTTTGCGCCACCCATTGCCGCGACCATTTTCGCTGCGCGAATCTCGGGTGGATGGGGGTTAAGATTGGCGGGGACTGCGTCATACCAGCCAAGATAATATTGATACACGGCCTTCGAATTGTGGCTGTAGGTGCCGTAATAGCCCTTGTTAAACCATTGATCGCCAATGGCCGGCGGCGCTTTCAACACCTCGGCAATTTCGGCCTGAGTCATGCCCTTGTTCATCATGCGGACTGTCTGGTCGTGCATATAGCGATAATTATCGCGTTGGCCCGATAACCAGCCTTTGACCTCCGATTGTCCAAAACGCGGCCAGCAATGGCTCGAAATAATTGTGTCGCTGCGGTCTCCGTAAAGGTTGACGGCTTCGTTGAGGAAGCCGGACCAGCTGAGCGCATCGCGAACCTTGGCACCGCGCGGGGTCAAAATGTTATGCAGACTGCATGTTGCTATTTCCGCGGCTAAAAATGTGCGCGCTGCCGGGATATAAACGTTCATTTCGGCTGGCGCTTCTGTCGCGGGCACCATTTGAAACTCAAGATTCACGCCATCAATTTCGCGCACTTCGCCGGTTTTGCGAATGTCGATGGTTGGCGAAATGAGCGTAATGTCGCCACCGCCAATGCCTTTGCCGATGCCGCTGCCCATTTGACCCTGCGGCCCCGGGGCCAAGTTGGTGCCAAATTGGAATGTCGCGCGTCTGCTCATCGCTGGCCCAGCCATCACATTTTCGGACGCTGTTTCAGCCAGAAAATGTTCAGGCGCGATAATGGCGACCTTACCCGCCTTAACATCGGCTTCATTGACGATGCCGCGCACGCCACCAAAATGGTCGCCATGGCTATGGCTATAAACAACCGCAGAAACAGGGCGCGTGCCCAGCTTTTCATTCACAAGCTTCAGCGCTGCCGCCGCCGTATCGCGGCTGGTCAACGGGTCGATGATAATCCACCCCGTTTGCCCTTTGATGATGGTCATGTTGGACACATCAAACCCGCGCACTTGCCACATATTGTCGGTCACCGCATATAGGCCATGCTTGCGCAAAATTCCCATGTGCCGCCACAGGCTGGGGTTTACGGTGTCCGGCGATACCGAATTGCCCATCCAATCATAAGCGCCCAGATTCCAGACAGGCTTGCCATCTTTGTTGGTGATGATGGGGTCCGCCAGACTTCCAAGAAACCCGCGATCTGCAAATTCGAGGTCACGACCATCTTCGACCGGAAGCTGCGCCGCCATGCTGCGCTGTGCGGCAATGGTCGCGTCCGATGCTGGCTTGGCGTCTTGTGCAAAAGCGCCTGTGGCCGACGCCGTGCTCAATAGCAGGGCGCATAAGAATTTCTGCATGTTGGTCTCTCCCCCAAATTTTTTCAGGACGATGCAACATAAGACGGCGCAGGTAAATCGGGTATTTTAACCCCGGCATCATCCAGCGTTTATAATTTATAGGAAACTATAAGGATCGACGTCGACCCCGACCCGAACGCTGCGGGGGAAATGCAAGCTGCCCAGCCATTCGCGAATGATGGTCTGCACCTCGACCGAACGTTGCGCATGAACCAACAGCCGCTGTCGATAGCGACCACGCAGCATAGCGAGCGGCGCTGGCGCAGGGCCATAGACATACATGCCGTCGACCTGTGGCGCGGCGCCACCGACCGCGCGCGCCGCTTCAATAGCCTCGCGTTCGTCTTCTGATGAAATGATGATCGCCGCGAAGCGTCCGAACGGCGGCGCGCCAGCGGATTTGCGTTGCTCGGTTTCCGCATCATAAAATGCATCGCGGTCCCCTGCGACCAACGCGGCGATGACGGGGTGGTTGGGATTACGCGTCTGTATGAAAACCTCACCCGGCTTTTCACCACGCCCTGCCCGACCGGCCGCTTGCGCGATTTGCTGAAATGTCCGTTCAGCCGCACGCAGATCGCCGCCTTCAAGACCAAGGTCGGCATCAATCACGCCCACTAAGGTCAGTTCAGGAAAGTGATATCCCTTGGTCACCAACTGCGTGCCGATGATGATGTCGACCGCCTTGTTTTCAACCCGCGAGACGAACTCGGCGGCTTTTTCCGGTGACCATAATGTGTCCGACGTCGCAACGATGGTGCGCGCATCGGGTAATAGGCGATTTACCTCATCACAAATGCGTTCCACGCCGGGGCCACAGGCGACAAGCGTGTCGCTTTCGCCGCATTCAGGGCATTCATCGGGCGGCGGCATGACATGACCGCAATGGTGGCACGCAAGCCTGCGAACCAACCTATGTTCCACCATCCAGCTTGTGCAATTGGGGCATTGAAAGCGGTGGCCACATGTCCTGCACAAGGTAAGCGGCGCAAAGCCGCGCCGGTTAAGGAACAGCAGGCTTTGCTCGCCGCGTTCCACGCGCTCTTCCAACGCCTTGAGCAATGTGGGCGCAATCCAATGTTGACGCTCGGGCGCGTCCAAGGTGAGGTCAATCGCCTTGATCTCCGGCATTTTCGCCGCGCCGAAACGGGACGGGATTTCCAATCCCTTATAGCGGCCAATTGTGACCATATGGCGCGATTCCAACGCTGGCGTGGCAGACGCCAGCACCACGGGAAAGCCTTCAAAACGGCCACGCATCACGGCAACATCGCGGGCATGGTACCGCACGCCATCTTCTTGCTTAAAACTGCTCTCATGCGCTTCGTCGACAATGATGAGCCGCAGATTGGCAAAGGGCAGGAACAAAGCCGACCGTGCACCGACAAGCACCTTTGCACTGCCGTCCGCAACCGCGCGCCACACACGGCGGCGCTGCGTTGACCGCAAATTGCTATGCCACACGGCAGGCTCCACACCGAAACGCGCTTCAAAGCGCGCAAGAAACGGCGCCGTCAGTGCGATTTCGGGGAGCAGCACGAGAACTTGTTTACCCAGACGAATGGCTTCGGCAACGGCTTCAAAATAGGTTTCGGTTTTGCCAGACCCGGTCACGCCGTCGAGGACAAAGGTGTCAAACCCGCCCGAGCGGACGGCGGTGACCATTGCGCTGGCCGCGACCATTTGCGCGTCATTTAATTTTGGCGCGCCGAAATCTGCAATTGGTTCAGGCAGCGGAGAATCCACGCTGATCGTGACCGGTTCAAAGGCCCCTGCCTTTATAAGCCCGCGGATGACAGCATCGCTGACCCCCGCTTCTGCAGCGAGTTCACGAACAAGGCCTTGCGCGCCTTCCAACGCGTCAAGCGCGGCGGCGCGTTGCGGGGTCAGCCGTGCGGGTTCAAAGCCGGTGCGTCGATATTCAATGATCGTACCAGACACCGTAAACGCCGCAGACGATGCCAGGACCATCCGCAACACCGCGGCATGGCTCGTCAGATAATAATCGGCGACCCAGTTGACGAGGCGGCGCAACCCTTGCCCAAGTGGCGGACAGTCGAGCAGTTCCAAGACGGGCCGAAGTTTGCTGGCATCGACTGGTTCATCGCCAAAAACATCGTCATCCCAAATAACACCCGGCAATTTACGCGGCCCCAGCGGGACCATTACCACGCACCCGGGGCCCGCCTCCATACCCGCAGGCAACCGATAGTCGAGCGGACCAATCGCTTGCGTCAACAGGACGACACGGACACGGTTGGTGGGCGGATTCATCCCGTCGATATAGGCAGACAATCAAGGGACGTCACCCACCTATCCCTGCCAATTCAAAAGCATGTTCCTTTGGCGTGATATATTGCGGCAAATCCGCACGGAATATTGCCTGTCATTTCCGCCCTGACTTTGGCATTAGGCAATCATCCGAATCTACTATCAGGAATAACGTGCCATGAAATTTTTTGCCGACACCGCTGACATTGCCGATATCAAAGATCTGGCAGCGACTGGCTTGCTTGATGGCGTCACCACCAACCCCACTTTGATCGCCAAATCGGGTCGGGACTTCATTGAAGTTACCCGCGAAATTTGTGCGCTGACCGACGGACCTGTATCCGCCGAAGTCGTTGCGCTGGACCATGCAACGATGATGAAAGAGGCGGAAATCCTCCGCAAGATTGCAAGCAACGTCTGCATCAAGGTGCCATTGACGATTGATGGTCTGAAAACCTGCAAAGCACTGACGTCAGAAGGGACCATGGTCAACGTGACCTTGTGCTTCTCTGCAAACCAAGCGCTGCTGGCGGCCAAAGCCGGTGCAACATTTGTATCGCCCTTCGTTGGTCGTCATGATGACAATGGCTTTGACGGCATGCAGCTGATCAGCGACATTCGCCTGATTTACGACAATTACGCATTCGATACTGAAATCCTCGTCGCCAGCGTGCGCCATGGTGTGCATGTGCTTGAAGCAGCCAAAATCGGCGCTGATGTGATGACGGCGCCACCCGCAGTCATCAAGGGCCTGTTCAAACATATCCTGACGGACAAGGGCATTGAAGGCTTTTTGGCAGACTGGGCTAAAACCGGACAAGCCATCGGCTAAACCTATCGGCGCGGGTGTGCTCGAAGCATCACCCGTGCATGAATATGCTATCGCATCATGGTGAAGTGCCTATGGGTTATTCGCCGTATAGATTTTAAAGGCGGGCGGACCTATTTTTGGGGATGAAATTGGCGGGCACTTAAGACCGCTGGAGACCCAAGATGAACCAGCCCGAAAAGGTGTTTCCCATCGCACATATACATTATGAAGACGAAATTGGTGAGAACGGCAAAATTGTCGTTCCTGACGACGTTCAAGATGCCATTCGCACGTTAATCCGTTGGTCCGGTGATGACCCAGCTCGTGAAGGCTTGCTGGATACACCCGCACGCGTTGGACGCGCATGGCGCGAATATTGTGGCGGCTATGCGGAAGACCCCGCTGCTCATCTGTCGCGGACATTTCAGGAAGTCGGCGGATATCACGAGTTGGTCCTGCTAAAGGATATTCCCTTCCAGTCCCATTGTGAGCACCACATGGCGCCGATTATCGGCAAGGCATCGATTGCCTATATGCCAACGGATCGCGTTGTCGGCATTTCAAAGCTGGCGCGCGTGCTGCATGGTTTTGCACAACGGCTTCAGGTGCAGGAACGCCTGACCGCCGAAGTTGCAAACTGCATTTGGGAACATCTGAAGCCAGAGGGTGTAGCCGTTGTCATTGAGGCGCAACATGGTTGCATGACGGGCCGCGGTGTGAAGGTGCATGGCGTTGGCATGGTCACGTCAAAGCTTATCGGCTGTTTCCTTGACGACCAATCGAGCCGCAAGGAAGTCATGAGCCTGATGGGCTACTGATTACGGCATTGCTGCCCGGTTCGAACGCACTTATGGGTGGGGGCAACCCCATCCGATAAGAATCGCCGGACTGCACTGACATGGCCTTTACCCTTCCCCATTTTGATCTCGACGCGTTTGTCCGCGCGACGCTTGCCGAAGATCTGGGGCCAACCGGCACCGACGTTACATCGCAAAGCGTTATCCCACCGGATGTCCGGTTTGACGGCACGATGGATAGCCGTGACGCAATCGTCGTGGCCGGTCTGCCTATTGCCGTCGCGTTCTTCAAATCGCTCGATCCCGCGATGGAAATCCACTTGTTGGTCGAAGAAGGACAGCAGGTTGCCGCTGGAACGGACCTTATGCGCCTTCGGGGCAATGCCCGCGCGATGCTGACGGCGGAGCGGTCCGCACTGAACACGGTCCAACATCTTTCGGGCATCGCCACGCTAACGCGGCAATATGTTGACGCGATTTCGGGCACGGGCTGCACCCTGTTGGACACGCGCAAAACCATTCCCGGGCTTCGCGTGCTTGAAAAATATGCCACGCGCATGGGTGGAGCAACGAACCACCGCATGGGCTTGTGGGATGCCGCGATGATCAAGGACAATCATGTGGCGGTCGCGGGCGGCGTGGCAGAGGCGGTACGTCGCGCACGCGAAGCTGGCGTCGAACGTATCATATTAGAGGTCGATAGCATCGCGCAGATCGAACCCGGGCTTGCGGCGGGCGCAAGTCACTTGCTGCTCGACAATATGGACGCAGATACGCTGCGCACCGCAGTTGCGTTAATTGCGGGCCGTGTGCCGACAGAGGCGTCGGGCGGTGTCACGCTTGATAGCATTCGCGCCAAGGCGGAAACCGGCGTTACGTACATCTCGGTTGGACGCTTGACGCAAAGCGCACCCGCTGCGGATATCGGCTTGGATTTTGCGCAGGCTTAGCGGCCTCGTCCTTATAGGCGCGGCCGCGTGCCTTGCGCCAGCACCGGCGCTGGCGCAAGCATGGCAGTGTCAGCCAACACACTATCTGCCCCGTCCAGCACTTGAGTTGCCGTCACCCGATCAGGTCCGGCGCACGGCGATTGCGGGCTATGTTCTGGCGTTAAGCTGGAGCCCCGAATTTTGCCGTGGACGCGAACGCGACCCCGCGATGCGGTTCCAATGTTCAGGGACAATTGGCGACTTCGGCTTCATTCTTCACGGCCTGTGGCCCGAAGCAAAGGGAGCAAATTATCCGCAATATTGCCGGCCGGTGGGCGCGTTGCCACGGCAGACCATTACCAACAACATCTGCCTCAGCCCTTCCCCACAATTGCTGCAGCACCAATGGGCCAAGCATGGCAGCTGTATGGCCAAAACGCCGGAGGCTTATTTCGGTGCAGCGCGGCTGTTGTTCCATGCGCTTCAGTTTCCCGACATGGCGCGGCTTTCGCGCGAGCCGGAACGTGGAACGCCATTAACCACAGCGACAATTGCCGAGAGATTTGCCGAATTAAACGAAGGGATGCCAGCGGACTCGGTGACGGTAAAGGTCAGCCCGAAAGGCTGGCTTCAAGAGGTGCGGATTTGCCTAGACCGCACATTCAAACCGCGAAGATGTCCCAGCTTTAGCCGGGCTTCCTCACGCACAGCACCAGTCAAAATCTGGCGCGGGCGTTAACGGTCGATAATCCGCGTGGACGGATGATGTTTGTCCAGATGCTTGCGGATGATCTTCAGGTTTTTCGTATTGGAACGCCACACCAAGTCAAAGGCATCGCCCAAAAATGGCACCGCGCCAATCGCGGTATCAATGCCGATATTCGCACTCATGCGCAGCAGCTGCCATTTTGACATGCCCAGATTGCGGCCTTCCCAGACCATATAGGCGCCCATGGCCGCGGTCACGAGATCGCCGAGGACTGGCACCAAGCCAATGACGGTGTCTAAACCGACCGGAATTTTTGTACCGGGAATGTGAAACGCCCGTTCCAGCACCTTTTCGAGTGCCTCGACGCGCATGCGAACGGCCTGTGGGTGGTTGCCCATTCCGGGCAGATCCTTGGCAATTTGTGCAAATTGTTCCTGCGAAATCGGCACTGGCATAACTCCTTTGGACTTATGTTGGGTCCCGCCCGAGATATTGCAACAGGTGCCAGCCCCGTCCGTTGGCAAAGTGCCCCAAAAGCCCGGGCCGCACGACCGACCAGCGCAGCGGATTGGCAATTGGAATAAAGCCGACCGTGGATTGCATTTCGGCTTCCGCCTGTCCCAATAATTGCGCGCGCGCCGCCATATCCTTTGTCATGCGCGCCTCTGCGACGATTGCGTCCGCCCGCGTGCTGCATATCGCGGCAAATTTGCAGGACAATTGGTCCAGATACCATGAAGGGCTGGATTGCTGCGCCGTCAGGTCAATCAAACGCAGGTCATGCGGACGGTCGGCGGTCACCCGTTCAATCTCGATACCCACGGCCGCTAGATCAGCGCGCAGGCGCGCGAAAAATATGCGGCTGCCGTACCCACGTGGCAGGGCAACACGCAAAGGCCGGATGGCCCCGTTCGCACGCTTCCAGCCTGCAATGTTTGTAGCTGCCATCGACCGTCTTTGGTCCATGGATGGTGTCGCCCAATCTGGCCGGGCAATATCCGCGCGGTTTGGCAAGCTTTCGGGCACCAGCGTGACCGTTTCGCGCCATGCGACAATATCGAAAGCAGTGAGCAGCTTTGGCCGGTCGATGGCCATGGCGATTGCAGTGCGGTTGTCCTTGTCCGCCAAAAAGGGACCGGCTTGCACGACCATTAATCCAAACAAACCCGGGACAGCATCAAACTGGATCTCATTGGCATTGATCTTTGCCGCTTCGAGCAACGGGAAGGTTTCAAAGCGGCCGCCCTCGATCAAATCCGTCCGCCCAAGCACATAACGGGCGAGCACCAACGAAGCTTCGCCCCGGCGGAGCGTAACGGTTGCGTTGCCAAGAACCGCCGCCCCATCGGCATCAGTTTCATTGCGCCGCAGCTGCATGGCCTGACCCAATTTCTTGGCCTGCATCGGGCCGGACCCGGCACCGCGACGTAACAATCCGAATTCGGGCAGGGCAAGCAACTCAAGCAAATAAGGCATCGGGGCCTTCAGCCGGATTTCAACGACCTTGCCTGTCATCGCGACGACGCGGTCGATAACGGCAAGCTCTGACCCCAGACGGCCTTTCTTGAGTTCGCTTATGCGTCGGGTCAAAAGCTGCGCGACCTCTTGCGAGTCTAATTCGCGCCCATCGTTCCACCGCGCTTTGTTCAGACGGAAGATATAACTCATACCGTCGTCATTAACGATCCAGCGGCTCGCCAACCCCGGCGCAACGCGGCCTTTTTCGTCGAAGGTAACAAGCCCCTGCGCCGTTGCGCTGCGCAGATAGGCAGAGGCGAGCGGCAATGGTGTCGCGGACACGTTAAAGGGCTTGGGACGCTCCTCAATCACATCGACGCGGACCCGTTCATTATCGACGCCCTGCGAACAACCGGCGAGTGTAGCCGACAGCAACAAAAGCAAAAACGGCATCAGGCGGGTCATGCGGCCACCATAATCAGAATGTCGCGGTGCACAATCCACGATTCATCGGTCAGTGCAGGTGAACAGCAATATCTCGTTCGGGGCGGGCGGCAATTGTGCGGCAATCGCCTTATTCATATTGTCGATATTGGTCAGCTGGCCAGCGTCGGTTGTACATGTCTTCACGTCATAACGCTGGCGCGCTTCGCGGGCGGAACGCATGGCATCTGTACCGGGCAGAAAACGCTCGATACGATAGATATTGGTATCGGGGGCGTAACTCGTCACCGAAATCTGTGCATCATTGTTCGGCACAAAGCTTCGGACCCATCGGCCGCCGCTTTCGACATATTGCGTCCGCCCATTGACGCATCCGTCCGGCCGCCAGGTGAAATCGACATCGGCAGTATCGGACATGGTGATACGGCTGCGTTCGGGCTGCAGCACGCATATTTTGGCCACTTCGGTCACGGCCGCTTTGACCGCTTCGTCCTGCGGCGCATCAGCGGTGAGCGCCGTACGCACCCTGTCATCGACTTCGTCGAAAGAAGGACGCGCTGCAAAAATGCCGACCGCCGACACCAATAATATCGCGCCTGCAGCGGCAGCAGCCTTGAAACGATCGCTTTGCGCACGCTCCGAAAATTGCCACGCTGCGCCGCCCGCGACAGCACTTAAGACCAGCAGCAAAACCGCAAGCGCAATGTGGTTTTCGCGGGCCGATATGACTGCGTGCTCGGCGTCACTGCGCACTTTGCCTTCACGGCTGCGTTGCAATTCGGCGGCGACGCGCGCTTCTTTCTCGACCTTGGCGCGGGTGGCCGCTTCAAGCTCCGCCTCAGCGCGGGTCAATTCCGCGACCGAACGGCAATCGCCACGAACCGTCCGGAATGCGACGCCTTGATTGTCGAGAAACGCCGCCAGCTCGCGGGTCGAAATGGCGAAGTAGAACTCGGCGCCGCCCTCGTTCGCTACCGATCCAAAGCTGTTGATGCCAACAACGCGGCCACATGCATCGACAATAGGCCCGCCGCTATTGCCCGGTGCAATGGGCGCGGTGTGTAAAAGCGATTCAACGGACTTTGATGTCCGGCCCGACGAAATAGTGCCGCGCGTTTTAACGGGCGGTTGCGGTCGCAGCACGTCCGCCTCGCTTTGTTCGAGCGCGACATCCACGCTGGCCGGGTAGCCAATTGCAAAGACATCCGCGCCATCGGATACCGTGCCCGCAAATATGCTTGCGGGGACCAAGGCGCCCGAAGAAAGCCGCAGAAGCGCAAGGTCCTTACGCGCGACCACGGCGGACACCGTCGCGCGATAACTTTGGGTCCCGTCGGAAGGCACAACGACAATTTCGACGCTGTCGTCGAAGCGCGCCTGTTCCACGACATGGGCGTTG
>CALDKP010000383.1 GCA_937898535.1 uncultured Sphingomonadales bacterium
GCGCCATGAATACCGTCGCGGCCCGTTTTCGACCCGACATAGACAATCGGGTTGCCAAGGCCGGTTGCGGCCGAATAGAAAATCTTGTCCTGATCCGCAACGCCAACGGTCATGGCGTTGACGAGGATATTGCCATCATAAGCCGGGTGGAAATTGGTTTCGCCGCCCACGGTGGGAACGCCAACGCAATTGCCATAGCCGCCAATGCCCGCAACCACGCCCTGCACAAGATGTTTCATCTTGGGATGGTCCGGGCGTCCGAAGCGCAGGGCGTTCATATTCGCCACAGGGCGCGCGCCCATTGTGAACACGTCGCGCAAGATACCGCCAACGCCCGTCGCTGCACCCTGATAGGGTTCGATATATGACGGGTGGTTGTGCGATTCCATTTTGAAGATCGCGGCAAGCTTACTGCCGTTCGGGCCTTCGCCAATGTCGATAACGCCGGCATTCTCGCCGGGGCCGCAAATGACCCAAGGCGCCTGTGTCGGCAGTTTCTTCAAATGGATGCGTGAGGATTTGTAAGAACAATGTTCCGACCACATCACCGAAAATATGCCGAGTTCAACCATATTGGGCACACGGCCCATGGCGTGCAAAATGCGCGCATATTCTTCTTCATTGAGACCATGGTCGGCGACGATTTGGGGCGTGATTTCAGACATGAAACGGCCTTAGCGATGCGGCGATTTTTGTGCCACATAAAATAAATGGGCGCTGGTATTGCTACCAGCGCCCACTGCGTCTGATTTTGGAAGTCCTTGGCCACTAGGGCCATTCTTTCCGCGTTCTGACGTCCGGTTCCCCAATCTGACCCGAAAGTCATTTCAGTTCACCTTGGTACTTTGGGTATCCTATCTGGCGTTGCTTTTCTTGCGATCAGCCGCACATGATATTCGTTGTCTTCGTACCCACCGCCTCTGCCACATTCCCAGTCTTGCGACCGATTGCTTGCTGATTTGGTGATCCTGCATCCACTCTGGTCCGCTCTGCTTTCCCGTTTCCGGTTCTGCTTTGCGTCGAAGCGTGTCTGCCTGATGACTTAAAGGTCTCATGCTTTTCGAGTCGCACAAAGCGGGAAAAACGGACTTATCCACAGGCACTCCACTTCGCGGTGGACAAAATGGAGAACAACTTTGTGGCTGAAAGAGAAACGGCCTCCACGCTGTGCATGGAGGCCGTAATATTGTCCGGGGGCGAGGGAGAGAGGAGGAGAGTGCCGCCCGGTCAATGTGTCTCGACAATCGCTTGCCGTTGACGCCCAAATAGGGACGGCGCGTTTATGCTGCAATTGCGAAAAGAATAGGGTGAGTTGCACGTTTTGCAACTCACCCTATTTTGCGCAGAAATGCGTCAAATGCATTCGAATGTACGAATTAAAAAAGCCGTTAAGGCGCAATTCCATTACCCGGAAGCGATGCGTTAACGATGCCGCCGTCGCACGCAATTGTCTCGCCAACGATATAATCGCCCGCACGCGCCGCCAAGAAAATGGCGAGTCCCGCCATGTCTTCAGGTGTTCCGATGCGCGGGAACGGGATATTTTTGCCAACAGCATCGGCATGGTCACGCGCGGCTTTGTTCATGTCCGACTGGAATGCGCCCGGCGCAATGCCCGACACAAGGATATTGTCCTTAACCAGCTCGGCGGCCAAACGGCGGGTCAGGTGAATGACCGCGGCCTTTGATGCCTGATAGCTGTAGGTTTGCCATGGGTTGATGCGCAGGCCGTCAATCGAGGCGATGTTGATGACCTTGCCGGGCCGATCAAATGTCGCTGCCGCTTTCAACTGCGGATGCAAAGCTTGCGTCAGGAAGAACAAGGATTTGACGTTCAGGTCCATCACGCGGTCCCAGCCGGCTTCGGGGAATTGACCAAAATCGGCGCCCCATGCCGCACCGGCATTGTTCACCAGAATGTCGACCTTTTCCTCACGCTCGGCAATTTGTGCAGCCAGCGAAAGGCAACCGTCAACGGTCGACAGATCGCAAGGCAGGCCGATGACCTGATTGCCAAATTCGGCAACGGTTTCTTCGATTTGGTCCACCTTGCGCGCGCTGATGTACACGCGTGCAGCGCCTGCTTTCAAATAGCCTTCGACAATCATCTTGCCGATGCCGCGCGATCCGCCGGTGACCAGCGCAACGCGGCCATTGAGGTTGAATAAAGTTTGAATGTCCATGTCTAATCCTTTGTACAAAATAAGCCGTATTAACCGTAGCCCTGAGCAGCTGTCGCGCCGCGACTGCGTCCGTCGAAGGGTGCCAACCAGCGGTTGCGCAGACCTCTCAACGCCCTTCGACTTTCGCCAAGGCTGCGCCTTGACGGCTCAGGGCTACGGTTCTTTTCCCAATCCGTCTCAATAACCGTTCATCGTCGCCACGCGGTCTGCGTGATAATATGCATCGCCGAAAAATTCGTTCAGCCCGCGATCGCGCTTCATGTAGAGGCCGATGTCATATTCATCGGTCATGCCGATGCCGCCATGCATTTGCACGCCTTCGCGTACCGCAAGATTGCATGCGAGCCCTGCTTTCGCCTTGGCCGCGGCAACATAAAGCTCCGCCTTGGCATGGCCTTCATCCATCAACGATTGCGCCTTCAGCACAATCGAACGCGCGCCTTCCATTTCACCATAAAGATGCGCGGCGCGATGCTGAAGCGCTTGGAACTCGCCGATGACGCGGTCGAACTGTTTGCGGGTTTTCAGATAATCGAACGTCATGTCCATTGCGCCGGTACCAACGCCAACCATTTCGGCCGCCGCACCAACGCGGCCAGCGTCCAGCATCTTGGAAAGCACAGCCCAGCCGCCGTCAACGTCACCAATGACAGCGTCGGCATTCACATGAACACCGTCGAGTTTCACATGCGCGGCCATTGCGGAATCGACCAAACGTGCGGCCTCCATCGAAAGACCCGCCGCATCCTTGTCGACGGCGAACAATGTCAGGCCGTCGGTCTCTCCCACCGCGCCTGCGGTCCGTGCGGCGACGATCAGCATGTCCGACGACGTGCCTTGCACGACAAATTGCTTGTGTCCGGTCAGTTTAAAACCATTGCCACTGCGTTCGGCAACACAGGCAATTTTTTCGGGCCGGTGCTTTACGCCTTCCTCAATCGCAATGCCGATAACCGTTTCGCCTGCCAAAATGCCGGGGAACCAGCGGTCACGCATCGCCTTGTCGGCCAGCTTCAACGCCTCGACAGCGGCAACCGATGTCGTCAGAAATGGCGACGGTGACAGGTTGCGGCCGATTTCTTCCAGCACGATTCCCGCCTCAATCTGGCCCATGCCCATGCCGCCTTCGGCTTCGGGAATGAGGATGCCGGTGAAGCCCATTTCGGCAAACTGCTTCCACAGGCCGTGGCTGAAACCATCCTTGCAACCCATATCGCGAAATTTGCGGAAATGGGTGACGGGGGCTTCGCTCGCCATGAAATCACGCGCGCTTTCGCGCAGCATGTTCTGGTCGTCGTTCAATGTCATCGCCATGGTCTTAAGCTCCTGGCATTTCGAGGATGCGTTTGGATACGACGTTCAGCATCACCTCGCTGGTGCCGCCTTCAATCGAGTTCGCCTTGGTCCGCAACCAATTGCGTGCCTTTGACCCGCCGTTGGAGCGTTCGCTTTCCCATTCAAGCGCCTGCGTTCCGCCAATCGACATCACCAGTTCATTGCGCTTTTTGTTCAGCTCGGTCCCGACATATTTCATCAGGTTGGAATAAGCGGGATGCGCCTTGCCGGTTTTCCATTCGTCCATGAACCGTTCGCCATGTGCACGGAACGTCAGGTTCTCGACATCGAACAATGCCATTTGTGCGCGCAGCACGGGTTCTTCGGACAATACAGCCTTCATCGCCGCACCGATGGAGGTGACGCCGCCATCGCCGCCCATGCCCGAAATCATCTCGCGCTCATGCCCGAGCAGATATTTCGCAACATCCCATCCGCGGTTCAATTCGCCAACGATCTGATGCTTGGGCACCACGACATTGTCGAAGAAGGTTTCGCAGAAAGGCGAATTGCCCGAAATCAACTTAATGGGCTTGGTCGTAACGCCCGGCGTTTCCATGTCGAACAACAGGAAGCTGATGCCCTGATATTTGTTGGTCTTGTCGGTACGCACGAGGCAGAAAATCCAGTCGGCCTTGTCCGCATAGGACGTCCAGATTTTCTGGCCATTGACGACCCAATGATCGCCCTTGTCTTCGCCAAAGGTCTGCATCGATACAAGATCGCTGCCCGAGCCGGGTTCGGAATAGCCCTGGCACCAGCGAATTTCGCCGCGCGCGATCTGGCCCATATAATGCACTTTTTGCTCTTCAGTGCCGAACTTTAGCAGTGCTGGGCCAAGCATCCATATGCCAAAGCTGTTCAGCGGCGAACGGCAGCCGAGCTTTGCCATTTCCTGACGCAGGACTTTAGTTTCCTGCGGGCTAAGGCCAGCGCCACCATAAGCTTTGGGCCAATCGGGCACGGTGTACCCCTTGGCCACGCAACGTTCGAGCCAAAGCTTTTGCGCGTCGGATTGGAACACAAAATTGCGGCCACCCCAGCAGACATCTTCGTCACCCTTTGCAGGCGTGCGCATTTCAGCTGGGCAGTTTTCCTCCAGCCACGCGCGCGCTTCGGCGCGGAAAGTTTCAAGCTCGGACATTATGCTCTCCTAATTTAATTGCTTGATGAATTTTTGGGCGGTCACGCGCAGAAACGCAAGCGCTTATCGGTGAGCAAAGCATGCCGTAACGTCATTTGCATCGCGATTGACAGGCCACGAAGCAGGCCTAGCATGAAGGCGGGAAACAGGAGAGAAGCAACGTGCGATTCGACGGAAATATAACACTTTCGCGCAGCGTCATTTAACTCCTTATGGCCCAAGCAGTCCCACTTCCCCGATCGTTGAAGGTCATGCATGGCCTAGGCTCCGTCGCCTATGGCGTGAAGGACAATGGCTTTTCAGTATTTCTGCTGATTTTCTATAATCAGGTGCTTGGTATCGACGCAGGGCTTGTCGGCACTGTCATTATGGCCGCGCTGATTTTCGATGCCTTTGCCGACCCGATCATTGGCGAGCTGTCCGACCGCACGCAAAGCAAATGGGGACGCCGCCTTCCATGGTTGTACGGTGCCGCAATCCCGCTCGGCATTATCTGGTTGCTGTTGTGGCACCCGCCCGAAATGGGGCAGACCGGAACGATCATCTGGTTGTTCTGC
This sequence comes from uncultured Sphingomonadales bacterium, assembly GCA_937898535.1. Taxonomy (GTDB): domain Bacteria; phylum Pseudomonadota; class Alphaproteobacteria; order Sphingomonadales; family Sphingomonadaceae; genus Sphingorhabdus_B. The sequence goes on from CALDKP010000383.1 coordinate 5,220, forward strand.
ACCGCGGTATTGGCGCGCACATTGGTTGCGATGTGCGAAGTCCCTTCGATCGCTTTGGTGCCGGAACTGACCGGCGATTATGACGAACGCACGCGATTGATGCGGTACCGTTTTCTGTTCGGCTGGGCGGGCGGCTTGCTGATGCTGATTTTCGCCTATGGCATATTTTTTGCGGGCGAAAAGGGTGTGAGCGACCCTGCCGGATATGATTCTTATTCCGTCTGGGGCGCGTTGATGATGACTGGGTCGGTGCTGATTTCAGCGTTGGGCCAGCACCGCCATGTTGCGAAGCAATCCCCGCCTGCCCCGCGCGGCGCAGGCCTTTGCCATGCGCTGGCCGAGGTAAAGGCAACCCTGTCCAACAAAGCCTTCCTCTGGTTGGTATCGGCCGCTTTGTTTGCCCTTATCAATCAAGGCCTCACCTTTGCGCTCAGCAACTATCAACTCGCCTTTCTGTGGCAGCTACAGCAGATGGAAATGCTCTATTATGCACTTCTCCTGTTCGGCACGGTTATCGTCGCATTCTTCATTGTTCCGCCGCTGTCTGCGCGCCTTGGCAAGAAAAACGGCGCTATCCTGCTTGCCCTGCTTTCGCTCAGCTTCAATACGGCGCTGTACGCCAGTTGGCTGCTTGACCTTGTGCCCGGTGGGCCATCGGACCCGTCGGTTGCCTTCATGTTTTCTTTCCTCATATTTTCGAACAGTACGGCTATCGGTATGATGATGCTGACGTCGTCGATGATGGCCGATGTCGTGGAGGCATCGCAGCAAGAAACCGGCAGGCGTTCCGAGGGTCTGTTTTTCGCAGGCTATTTCTTCATGCAGAAATGCGCCGTTGGTATCGGCACCTTTGCCGCTGGCATGATATTGAGCTTTGCCCAGTTCCCGCAAAATGCAAAGCCGGGCCAAGTGGATGTCGCTGTCCTTGATGGGCTTGCTTTATATTATATGGGCGTAGTGGCCGTCCTTGGAATTACCGGCGTTCTTATCCTGCGGCATTTCCCAATTTCACGCGAAAGTCATAATGAACGCTTGCGCGCCTTGAACACAACGACAGAGTCTGCCAGTTAACCGGTCAATTAAATTTTAGAAGAGGATGTTTGAGTCATGGATTTCGATCTCACCGAAAAGCAAACCTACTGGCGGGATCGCATCCGCGACCATAATGAGCGCTTCTTGCGTCCACGCGTGGCCGATTATTATGCCGAGCAGGCGCAAGGCGACCGCTGGAAAGTGCTTCAGGTGGTCGAAGAGGAAAAGGCGCGCGCAAAAGCGGCAGGCCTTTGGAACCTGTTCATGCCGCCAACCTCAGGCCGCGTGCATGTGGACGACATCGCCTCGGGCGTGATCGCCGGGATGACGGGGCCAGCAGGCGTCTACAACCTTGGCGATAACGAACCTTCGAGCCAGAACGCCGTGATCGAAGAAGCC
>CALDKP010000384.1 GCA_937898535.1 uncultured Sphingomonadales bacterium
AATAATCCGGACGATAATGCGGCCGTGATGACCGTGTTGATCCCGTCGTGGCGGGTGAAGTCGACGCATTGGTCTCCGGCCCACAATAAAGGACAATGCGCCTGCACGCCCGAAAAACCGGCGCGCATGAAAAATGTCGCGTCATGCGTTTTGCCGCGTGATGCGATGGCGTCGGCATTCACCTTTGCCCAAAGCACGGGCCAGCGATTATGCGCCTCCATCGGATCGGAACCATCGAACAGGCGCACATCGGTCGGCAGATATTCGCCAAAATCTGCCATCCATCCCGAAAGCCCGAAGTCGAGCATTTCCTGACCGATGATGCGGTCGGCAAACCACGCCGCGGCGGCAGGGTTGGTGAAATCCACAACGCCTGCGTCAAATTCGCCGAAATCGACGGCATAAGGTTCGTCGTTGTCCTGCCGCAGCGCAAGGAAGTTGGCGCCGCGTGCCTCTTGATACAGCGCCCCATCCACCGCCAGATAAGGGTTCACATAGCCAAGGAAGCGAATGCCGCGTTCAGCAAGCGCCCCGATTTGTGCGGGTAAATCAGGATAGCGCGCAGCATTCCATTTCCAGTCCCAAAACAACCGTTTGCCAAAGCTGGTCTGACGAATGCCGATCCAATCTTCGCACCACAGGCCCGTAATCGCGGCGCCAGAGGCTGCAATTTTTTCGAACCGGTCAAAGGTGTCGGCACCATCCTTCAGCCCAACGATGGCACCGGAAATGGCCCAATCTGGTAAGGCGGGCTGGCGACCAAAGCGATCAGACATTTTGGTCACGAGCGCGGGAAGCGAGGGCGCGTCAAAAAGCTCCAGATCGACATTTGCCGACCAACATTCGACCCCAACCCGGCCCGCTTCAGTCAGATTAAGCACCGAATAGGCCGCCGTTTCGAGGTGCACCGCATAACGCGCACTGCTTACCCATGTCGGCTGCGGATAGTTGGTGGTCCAATAATCTCCGCCGGCCAAGCCATCGGCATCCATCGTCTGCGTAAGCGCGGTCGACTTATCGCGGCCAACGCCGGGTTCCGATGTCCAGAACGGAAAACGCCTGCCGTTGAGCCGCAGATACGACATTTGTTCGCCGCCACCCCAAAAGGCTTCGTCGTCCCGGCTCTGCATTTTCAACCAAATGCGATTTGTCGCGTTGTCCGTGCAGCGGATTTTTACGACTGAACGCTGCGATTCTTTAACAAGTAGAAATGCCAATATGACATCTGGCTGCGTACTGTGCCAAAGCCGAACTGAGCCATTATCCTGCGCGCAACAATCGAGCGGCAGCCGCGTGTGTACGACATCGTCAATTCGGAAATTGCCGCGTACCATTTCCAAGTCCGGCCGTCCGGTGCCGATGCTGATCGCAGGCACATCGTTGCGGTGCGACAATATGCTGACATCACCATGCAGCAGGTCAAAACCTTCAGGATGCATGATAATTGAAAATGGCAACGCGGGTCCCTCTCGTCGTCAAGGCAACCACTATGGCATGATTGCCACAGTGGTTGCCTAAATATTGTCGCTATATGACACCGCTAGACATATCAAGCGGTGTTGGTTACATCAACCCTGTTATCAACGACTATCATGTCGATCTGCATGGGTTCAGGGGGACAAGCTTCTCTGAATCTGTCACAAGCGGACGGCAATTAAGGGAGGCACAGGATGCATTTTTCAACGTATAAAAAGACGAACCTTGTTCGCGCAGCATTGCTCGGCACCAGCGCAATCGCGCTAGGGGTGTCGGCACCAGCATTTGCGCAGGTTGAGGAAATTGTTGTTACGGCGCAGAAGGTCGAAGAAAATGTGCAGGATGTGCCAATCGCCATCACCGCCGTTTCTGGCGACACCTTGGCTGCAGCAGGCACAACCAGCCTTGAGAACCTGAGCCAGCTCGTTCCATCGGTCACATTCCGCAAGGGCACGACCAACGCGAACTCCGCCGTTGTGTTGCGCGGCGTTGGAACCATCTCTTTCTCAATCGCGGCCGAACCAAGCGTTTCGACCGTCGTCGACGGTGTGGTCCTCAGCCGTTCAGGTCAGGCATTCGCTGATCTCGTCGAAATCGAGCGTCTTGAAGTATTGCGCGGTCCACAAGGCACATTGTTCGGCAAAAATGCTTCGGCTGGTTTGATCAATGTCGTTTCGAAAGGCGGCACCGACACGCTTGAAGGTGAATTCACCGCTGAATATTATCAAGGCAACGAAGTCCGCACCCGCGCGACGATTTCGGGCCCAGTTGCACAAGACCTGACATTCCGCGCCAATGCATTTTACGGCAAGTATGAAGGCAATATCACCAACGTCGCGCCCTTCGGTACGCGTGATGAAAAGATCAATGGATATGAGCATATCGGTTTCCGTGGATTGCTGGACTTCGACAATGGCCCCGCACGTATCAAGATCATCGCTGATTATTACGAAGCCGATGACGATTGCTGTGGCGAAGTCACTGGCGTTTCGCGCGGATCGGTTCTGAACGCTGAACTGAACTTGCCACTTGGCGTCGGACAAGGCGAAAACCAGCGTTATGTGAGCCACAATCTGGTCACCCAATCGCTTGACCGTCAATATGGCATCACCGTGAATGCAGACTTCGACGTACTCAACGATCACACGCTCAGCGCGATCTACGGCTATCGCAACTGGAACAACGAAGAACTGCGTGAAGGTGACTTCTTGCCGCGCGCACTCGTGGGCACACCGGAACTGCATGACCGTGGCTTTGTCGAAACCGACCAAAGCTCGCTCGAATTGCGTCTCGCCTCTGACCAGAGCAAAGCTTTCAAATATCAGGTTGGTGGCTTTTACTGGAAATCTGAAAACACGCAGGATTTCACCCGTCAGGCTATTCGCTGCGCTACATCAACGCTGCCCGTTGATCCGCGTACAGGCGGTCAGCCTTGCAACCTTAGCGACACCGTCAACACGCTGTTCCCAACGGCAACATCGCGTAGCCTTGTCGACATCGAAAACTACGCTGTATTCGGTCAGGCGACTTATGACTTCACCGATCGGATCGGCCTAACCGTTGGTCTGCGCTATACCAATGACTCGATCGACTTTGCACATAGCCGTGCGCCAGCCGTCAATCGGACGACTGGCCTTCCTTTGGCATCGAGCGTTTTGGGTGGCACGGGCGTTAACAACAACCCAGCAGGTGGTCTGACGACCAACGCGCGTCCAGGTAACGGAACGGTCTTGTCGACTGGATCTTCGTCGAACAGCAACTTCTCCGGCAAGGCCGTACTTACCGTTAAGCCAACAGAAGATGTCCTGTTTTACGGTAGCTACACCCGCGGTTATAAGGGCCCAGCATTCAACGTGTTCTTCAACCATGTTGCGCCCGACAACGCGGTGCCAATCGACGAAGAAACATCGGATTCGTTTGAAGCAGGCGTTAAGAGCCAGTTTGCTGACAACCGTGTCCGTCTGAACGCATCGGTTTTCCAAGTTACGTATGACGGTTTCCAAGCGAACAACTTCATCGTTGTGAACGGCACGACGATCAGCAACCTCACAAACGCTGGTCAGGTCCGCAGCACCGGTTTCGAACTTGATGCACTTGCCAACCCTGTTGAAGGTCTCGACCTTTTCGGTAGCGTTGCTTATGCAGATGCCAAGGTACGCGCGTTCAACCCGAACCCGCTCACCAACGCACCTGATGCCCGCAACGGCACGAAGCTGCCTTTGGCTCCAGCATGGAGCTGGAACATCGGGGCATCTTACGAAGCGCCGTTCAATATGTTTGGTGCAGATGCGAAGGTTTATTTGCGGACGAGCTTCAACCATGTTGGCAGCCAGTTCTCTGATTTGGGCCAAAGCGGACCAATCGACAGCTATGGTCTGTGGAATGCAAGCGTTGGATATTCGGACGCCGAAGACAACTGGCGCCTGACCTTTATCATGCGCAACATCACAGACGAAAGCTATGTGCTGCTGAACACCAGCGCTGGCCAGCGTCTGCACATTCCACGTGATGCAGATCGTTATATGGGTGCAAGCCTGCGGTTCCGCATGTAATTCATCACGCGACGAATATGTAAAGAAAAGGGCTGGAATCCAATTCGGGTTCCGGCCCTGTTTGTTTCTATTTTTGAGGGTAAGAAAGCGAGGACGGTTGGTGCGAGACCAGAAGCAAACCACCCGTCCTAGCTGAGTGGGTGTTGAACATGGCCATATATGCACTGGTCATGCCATATACTTAAAACCGTTTTATATCAGATATATGGATGTTTAATTCGTCCGTTACGTAACGGCCACATTTAAAGGCGTTCGACAAAAAACCGACCATGGCAGACAAACGACGTTTACAGATGTAGTCGAATCGACTACGTCTGTAGTCGGAGATTTCAAAATGTCATCAGAACGTATCAGCGACGCTGAATTAACAATCATGGAAATCCTATGGGAACGCGCGCCGTTGACGGCGACAGACGTCGCTGCGCGATTACCCGATGATCGTGACTGGTCGTTACCAACCGTGAAAACCTTGCTGTCCCGCCTGCTGACCAAAGCAGCGGTTGAACATCGCACCGACGGACGTCGGTTCTTATACTCCCCTCTTATTGATCGCGAAGACTATGTTTCGCATGAATCCAAGCGGCTGGTTGACCGGCTTTTTGGGGGGCGGTTCATGCCGCTGGTTGCGCATCTTGCCGAGCAGGAAAAGCTGAGCGACGCTGACATTTCCGAAATCGAAAGACTGTTGCGGGAGATGAAATCATGAGCACTGACTTCATGGGCGCCTGGCTGTTTGATACCTTATTGACAACGACATTGCTGATGGCCGCCATTTTGATGGTGCGGCGGCCTGTCGCCAAATATTTTGGTCCGACCATCGCATATGCGCTTTGGCTTATACCCGCTGCCCGGGTGTGCATGCCTACGCTCGAAGGACCATCCAGTTTAACCGCTGACAGCGGCATTGCTATCCAAGACACGGTGAGGGACGCTGTGCTCGCAGGGCTATCGTCGCCAGATGCCATCGGCAGTGCGGCAAACTCGGTTGATGCCCTCCCTACGATTGATTTTCTGGCACTCGGTGTGCTGATCTGGCTTGGTGGTGCGGTGCTGTTGTTCATGGTCCAGATGATCCGTTACGCAGCAATGCGCGATGACCTTTTATTCGAAGCGACAGAAATCGCAGTTGTCGATGGCGTCAAAATCGTCGCATCCGATCAGGTGGCCGGACCATTGGCTTTTGGTCTTTTTCACCGCGTGATCGCGGTGCCACAAGATTTTGCCAAAGCTTATTCGCCTGCCGAACGCGACTTAGCGATTGCGCATGAAATGGCGCACCACAAATCGGGCGATCTGTTCGCCAATCTGGCCGCTTTCACCATCCTGTGCCTGCAATGGTTCAACCCGGTTGCGTGGATCAGCTGGAACGCATTCCGGTTTGATCAGGAAGCGGCGTGCGATGCGCGCGTGCTGGCGGGAAAGGGCCCCGAAGAGCGTGCGATGTACGGTCAGGCGTTGGCAAAGACAGCATTTGACGGCGTGCCGACCTTTGCGACGGCATTGAATTCACCAAAGACAATAATTGAGCGATTGAGGAGAATAACGATGAAGGACACCAGCAATACCCGCCGTTCGCTTGGCAAGATTGGGATAATAACAGCTGCTGCAATCATATTGCCGTTGACCGCCACAATAGTTCCCGCGGTGGTTGCCCAGGACAAAGTGGCGACGGAAGAGGGCAAGCCTGAAGTGCTCAAACGCAATGTCCGGATAATTAAGCTGAAGCGCGACGGTGAGACGGTCGATATAGTCGGTCATGACGACATGGGCGGCGAAGTGACCAAGGTCGAACGTGACGGGAAAACGTTCATCTTCCGCACCGATAAGAAATTGTCGCCGGAAGAAGTCGAAAAATTGATCGATGGGGCCGAAAAATCGCGGGAAGAGGCTGAAGTTGTTATGGTGCAGGCCGACAGCGCAAAGGATGCTGAAGGTAATGCCCCTGCACCCGCCAAAATCCGCCGCGTGGAAACCATTCGCGTCATGGGCGACATGGATATCGCTTCATACATCCCCGAAATCGACATTAGTGAAATCCCGAAAGACTGCCGTGACGGCCAGCCAGTGACCACCGATGTCAGCGGGTTCGACGGCAAGCATAAATCGCACGTCCGGCTGGTTATGTGCGGCAAAGGACAAGCCAAATTAGCACGGGCCGAAGCGATCAAAGGCTTGCGCGAGGCGCGTAACGAAATTGAGAATGACAAGGAAATGCCCAAGGGCGTCCGCAAAGATGTTGTGAAACAAATCGATCTGCAAATTCGTAAGCTAGAAGCGCAAGGCGACGCAGCGGAATAACCGCCAATCCATTCGCTGGGCTGCCACGCTCCCCATTTGTCAGACCAATTGGGGCGGTTTTCGCGAACCGCCCCTTTTTCTTTGCGCGACATTGCGCCATAGCCATTTCATGAGCAACTGGCCCGATACCATAGAAGCTGGCGAAACTGAGCAGCACGAAACACTTGTGCGCCGCGTGCTTGCGCCCAATGCCTCACCTTACACCTATACAGGCACGCAAACTTGGTTGGTTGGCGCAGGGTCCGATGTCGCGGTGATAGACCCTGGCCCAGTCGGTACCGGAATGAGCATTGGCGATCCGGCTGATATCAAT
>CALDKP010000385.1 GCA_937898535.1 uncultured Sphingomonadales bacterium
CCATCATGCGAGATGCGGCACCGTGCGAGCTGCCGGCCGGACTGGTCGCTGGAGTCGAGCTTGAGATTGTCTGCTGTCGCGAGATTGCGGTTTACCGTTGCCCCATCGCGCGCCTTGACCTCACCATCGATGGTGACGACGCTTTCAAGGCGAAGACCTTCCAGAATCGGCAAAGCGGGGCTGTCGCTGTCCGCGACAATCTGCGTCATGCCATAATGGTCGCGCAAGTCGACGAAGAGAACACCGCCATGATCGCGCTTACGATGGATCCAGCCCGACAGACGGACAGTGTCTCCAACATTGGAAGCGCGAAGTTCCGCGCATTTGTGCGTGCGATAAGCGTGCATTGTTTACTCAATTCAAAAAAGCTGTGGAAAGCGCGCCTAACAACCGTGCAGCAACACTTTGTCAAGTCGTGAATGCCTGTTATGGCCCATGCCACATGCAGATTCATCCACTCATCACCGACAGCAAACGCCTCGCCGAATTATGCGCGCGCCTTGCGCAATCGCCATTTGTTGCGGTTGATACAGAATTTATGCGGGAAAACACTTATTATCCGGATCTGTGCCTCGTGCAGCTGGCGGACACGCATGAGGCGGCGGCGATTGACCCGAAGGCCGAGGGGCTGGACCTCACGCCAATGCTCGATCTGCTCTGCGCGAATGACGACGTCCTGAAAGTATTTCATGCCGGTGGGCAGGACATTGAAATATTCTTCAATCTGACGGGCAAAACGCCCTACCCGATGTTCGACACCCAAATCGCCGCCATGGCGCTCGGTCAGGGTGAACAAATCGGCTATTCGAATCTGGTCGATCTGTGGATGGGCATTCAACTCGACAAAGGCGCGCGATTTACAGATTGGTCGCGCCGCCCGCTCGACAAACGGCAAATCGATTATGCCATTGCCGACGTCACGCATTTATCAGCGATATTTCCAATGATGCTCGAAAAGCTAAAGGTCACGGGCCGTGGCGCTTGGCTGAATGATGAAATGGAGCGTATTTCGGACGCGGCCAACTATCGCAATGACCCCGAAAACGCCTGGTCCCGGATAAAGGTGCAATCGCGTAAGCCCGACGTTTTGGGTCGGCTTCAAGCTATGGCGGCATGGCGCGAAAAGGAAGCGCAGCGTAAGAACATCCCGCGCGGGCGCATCATGAAAGACGAAACGCTTGCCGATATTGCAGCCCACCCGCCCAAGACGCAGGCGGATTTGCCCAAGGTGCGCGGACTGTCGCCCGCTTGGCGCGACAATGACATTGGCGCGCGTCTGATCGCCGTTATCGAGGCAAGCCAGCCCATGGCGCGCGATGACATGCCTGACCGCGGCAGATCGTCGCCCGGCGGCGGCAAAGACGGATCACTGGTCGCTGACCTGTTAAAGCTGTTGCTCAAAATCCGTTCGCGCGAAATCAATGTCGCGCCGCGCCTCATCGTCCGGACCGAAGAACTGGAACGGTTGGCTGCAGGTGAGCGTGAAGACCTAGAAGTCCTGACCGGATGGCGGTTTGAACAATTCGGCCGCGATGCGCTTGATCTTGTCGAAGGCAGGCTGGCGTTCGCAGTGGTGAATGGGAAATTGAAAATGACCCACACCCACGAAGAAGAGATGGTCCGCGAATAAGACAAGCTAAAGCGTCGCCGGTTGGAATTAGCTTTCGAGAACTTTCTTTACCAAGCTGAGATTGACCGGGGCATTTTCGGCCAGCGCCAGCGCATTTGCGGACCGTGCAAATTTTTCGATTGCACCATAACTCCGTTCAATCCGGCGCTTCACGTAGCTTAGAGCATCAATACTGATTGCAGCCCCGCGATCCGCGAGCTGTTTTTGAAGCAGTTGCTCAATCATTTCATCGTCGGGCGGCGCAATGTCGAGCAACAATGCAGAGCCCAGACGCGATTGCAGGTCGGGTAATGTAATGTTCCATTCCGCAGGCTGCCAACGCGAAATAAGCAACAATGGGACGCCGCTCTCCTGCGACCGGTTCCATGCGTTAAATAGGGTTTCCGCCGGACTTGCCTCTGCGTCGTCAATAACCGTCCCGTTCTGTCCGGAAAAATATCGCGCCATTAGCGTTTTTCCCGAGCGCGCGGGACCTGTCAGAATGGCACAACGTTTGGCCCAGCCAGATGCGCTCGAAAGCCCGGCAAATGCGGTCGCATTGGATTGGGTAATGATCAGGCTGGACGATGCGCCGCTGCGCAGTTCGTCCAATGGCAAAGCAATCTGGCGCATAATATCAGATGCTGGTGCTCATGGCCGTGGCGATGGCGCTGCGGGTGCGGGCGCAGGCGCACCAGAATTGTGCGTAGGCTCCGCTTCCTGCACAACCGACTTTACCACATCATCCAAAGATTGGCGGGCAGGCTCTCTGAGCCCCGTCTCTGCCCCATCGACAATCGACAAGTCTTCAACTTCGCTTTCCAGTTCCTCTTCCTCAACCACTTCGGGTTCAAGGACGAGCGAAGCATCTGCCCGCAATCGGCCAGAGGCGAGCGCGGACTGGAACAGTTGGTCCATCTTAATCACCGCCTGATCCATCATGCCCGGAATACCCGCGCTGTTGGAAACACGCAGGGTGAACGAACCGAGATATTTGTTATCCGGCCCATAGCGCGCAGAAAACCGACCAATGATCGGGCCGCCGGGCCATTGCCGTTCAAGACGCGCTATCGGAATGATCACATCAGCTGCGCCAAATTGGTCGAGGATCGTGCGCCACCAAATGCGGCTGCGACGGTCTTTTTGCCCCGCATTCAGCAGCAACGATTCGCCGCCTGCCCCGCTCGGCCGCACATAGTCGATGCGGCTTTCGGCGGTGCGGAATTTCGCCCAGCTGCGCTGCCACGAGGTGCGCTGTTCAAACACGGTCGGCGCACCGGCGGAATAGGTGACGGGCAACAGCAAGGCGACGGTCAACGCGGGGCCAATGCCGGGAAGGACGCCGACAGCCGTGCCAAGTGTCACGCCAATCAACGCGTAGAATAGGATCATCGGATCCATTGCCACTGCCAGACCCTGC
>CALDKP010000386.1 GCA_937898535.1 uncultured Sphingomonadales bacterium
CGCGTACGGTCCGGACCAATGGGTTCAAGGCGGTAGCTTCCTGACGCGATATTCAGGAAAGGACCAGCCGGAGAAATGTGCCGGTCTGTGTATTCCTGAATGGAGGTGTCGGGAAAGGAAAATGCCCAGGTCATTTCGCGGTTGGGAACCACAGACTGCACGACCTCTTCAAAGCGCGCGGATTCACCCCACACGGCTTTCCGCACGGTTCTGTCCGCTTCGCGGGTAAGGATTGCCTCCGTCGGTCGAGGAATGCCGACGATATCATGGGTAAAATTCGCCTTGCCTTCGTTCGCCCGAATATTTTGAATGCTGGCAAGATAAGGCCAAATTTTTTCTGGAGACGCATCAATTTCAATTGAACGTTCCACGCTGGCATTGGTCCATTGGACCGGCCACATTTGATCCCAAATCATCAACAGCAGGGGCAGCAACAACCAGCTAGAAGCGTAAAATCTGCGCTGTTGCTGTTCAGCATGTCGCCGCCGCCGTCGTGCGTTCAGGTACTGAACCAATCCGCCAGCTATAGCCGCAGGTATCCAGATCGGAATAACCAGTACAAGGCAGACCGCGCCTTCGTCAAAAGCCGCAACCGCAATTCCCGTGATGGTTAGAAAAAATAATGTTGGCCAGAAAAAACAGCCCATGGGTGAGCGTAATCCGGACGGATCAACATATTGCGTGACGAGGCCACCCAGAGCCGCAGGGATAGCTAAGAGCGCGGTCAGCGTCGTAATCTGGGAGCTTTCTTCTGGGCCGTAAAACAGGAAGAGCATGGCCAAGATCAGAATACCAATCAGCGTAAGCGTAACACGCGTCCCAGATGTTTGCTCTACTGTCATGACCGCACAGCTCTCATTGGCCAAATCCCGCCTCGCCAGCGACCCTGACCGCCTCACGCGCCGCCGCAATGAGCGCCCCGGCTTTTGCTTCGCATTCGCGCTGTTCATATTCCGGATTGCTGTCGGCAACGATTCCTGCACCAGCCTGAACATGCATCATGCCGTCTTTAACGACGGCGGTGCGCAAAACGATGCAGCTGTCCATATCGCCATTGGGCGAGAAATATCCAACGCCGCCCGCATAGGGGCCGCGGGTTTCTGGTTCGAGTTCGGCAATAATTTCGCAGGCGCGCACTTTAGGGGCACCTGAAACGGTGCCTGCCGGAAAGCCTGCAAACAAAGCGTCGATGGCGTCTTTATCGTCAGCCAGCTCTCCAACAACGTTGGATACGATGTGCATCACATGGCTGTAAAATTCGACCATATAGCTGTCGGTTACGGTGACGCTGCCGCCCTTTGTCACGCGGCCAACATCGTTTCTGCCCAAGTCCAGTAGCATCAGATGTTCCGCGCGTTCCTTGGGATCAGCCAATAATGAGGCACGGTTTTCAGCGTCTTCGATGCTGCTTTTGCCGCGCGGGCGCGTTCCAGCGATCGGCCTGATTGTCACTTCGCCGCCGCGCGCGCGGACCAATATCTCGGGACTGGAACCGATCAGCGCAAAGCCGGGTAGATCAATGAAGTATAGAAACGGCGAAGGATTAATCCGCCGTAATGCCCGGTATAATTGCACGGGAGGCAAGTCAAAAGGCGCAGTGAAACGCTGCGCAAGCACGACCTGAAAGATATCGCCTGCCTCAATATAGTCTTTGGCAGCCGCAACCATCTCTGCGTAGCGGCCCTCGGGCAATACGGGCGTGAGCTTGATTTCGCGCGCTTCGGATACTGACACCGCGCCGGTCGAGGGCGCTTGACCTAGGTTCAGTAGTCGCTCTGCTTCGTCGAGGCGCTCATTCGCCAATGCCACTGCCTGTGCATCATGCAGACCTGTCCAAACTGGCGATACGAGGAACACTTCGTCTTTAAGCCGGTCGAAGACCAATATGACGGTTGGGCGGACGAACAGCATATCAGGCAGCTCAAGCGCCGATTGCGGTGCCCGCGGCAGCTTTTCAACGAGGCCAATTGTTTCGTAACCGAAATAGCCAACCAAGCAGGCGAGGGCGGGGGGCAGCTCTTCGGGAACATCCATCCGGCAGTCAGCGGCGAGTGCCCGTAACGCATCCAATGATGGCAGAGGAGAAGGCGCAAAAGCGGTCCTGTCGGTCATCCACTGACTATTGATTTCGGCTCTATCGCCAGCCGCCCGAAACACCAGATCGGGTGCGATGCCAATAAGGCTATGTCGTCCGCGCGTTTCGCCGCCTTCGACCGATTCCAGAATGAAATCACCGCGCTCCGGCACAAACAGCTTTAGCGCCGCTGATACCGGCGTTTCGGTATCAGCGATGCGTTTGCGCCAAATGAGTTCGGGTTTAGTTGCCGTCACGGTTGGTGAGGCGAGCGCGCACTTCTGCGATCCCGTCTTTATTCTTTTCAACACCGGCATCTTTCGATGCAGCAACGACCAACTGCGCAGCATATTCCTGCTGCAAAATACCCGAAAGCTCTTGTTTGCGCGCACCCAGGAGTGCCGCATTACCGCTCGCGTTGCCCTTGATGACGTCGGTCAGGTACACAACATACCACCCGCGGTCGCTGCCTGCCTGTATGATTTTAGCCGTGCCTTTTTTCATGGCAAACATAAGCGACAATGGCGGGGGCACCTGTTGGCCCTCGCGGTAAAGATCTGCACGTGTTCCTGTCAGCGTTTCAATCTGCGCGCCCTGAACATTGGCGGCTGCGAGAGCAGCCTGCAGCGGTTGGCCGCTATCCACCAGCTTGCGCAAACGGTCCGCAGCAGCGCGTGCGCCCTTTGCGCCTTCGGAAAACGCCCATTGTTGCTGAACCAAAGCTCTGACATCTCCAAGCGGTGGCGGCGCTGCTTCGTCGTAATCGGCAACCGCAATCATCGCAAATTTCTCGCCGGGTACCAACTCGATCAACTGTGCTTCACCACTGGTTTCCATTTGGAATGCTGCGGGCAAAATGACCTGCATTTCCGGAATAGGCTTATATGCAGGGTTGCTGATATCCTGACCTGTCGCCAGCAATTTCGGCGAGGTGTTAACGGTCAGGCCGTTTTGCTTGGCAATGTCAGAGATCGTCGCGCCGTCGGTAAAGGCATCTTCGATTTCCGAAGTCATCTCGGTCAGCATTTCTTCGCTGCGGGTCTGGAGTAATTCCTTCTCGATCTCAGCGCGGGCAGCGGCAAGTGACTTTGCAGCGACATTGTTCACGCTGTCGACGCGAGCAACGGTCCAGCCGAGTTTACCACGTGCTGGCTTTGCCAATGTGCCCTGTTTTGCGGCAAAGACCGCGTCGGCAACGGCAGACGTGGCTGTGTTGGCGAGGCTGCTTTTGGTGATATTGGCGGTTGTCGTTACGGACAGACCCAAGCCATTGGCGACGTCGGCTAATGACTTACCCGCCGCGACTTGGCTCATAACCGACTTCGCAGCAGCTTCGGTTGGCACGATCATCTGGCTGATGTTGCGGCTTTCCGATGCGGCGAATTTTGCAGCATTGGCTTTATAATATGCCGCGATGTCCGCTTCCGTCGGTTTTGCGCGGCCTGAAATGATCGTCTTGTCAAAAATGGCATAGCTAATCGCGCGCTTTTCAGGGATCGTGAATTTTACCGCGTTATCCGAATAGAATTTGGCCAGTGTCGCAGCGCTTGGCGGTGCCTTGGGCAGAAATGCCGTGGCTGGAAGCGACGCGATCTGTCCTGCGCGCTTTTCAAGCATCAATGACGCGTAAGGTAGAACGATACCGTCGGGCGCCGGCGGTCCACTCGCAGCCGTCGGCAAGATTTGCTGCGCAAACAAATTCTGCGTCAGATCGTCGCGGATGGCCTTTTCACTCACGCCGATTTGTTGGGCAAAGGCACGAAAGGCATCTGCGCTAAACTTACCATCAAGCCCCATGGCACCTGGTATTTTGCGAATTTCCGAATCCACAAGACGCTTGCTCACGGCCACACCATATTCTTCACCAAACACAGTGATGGCGTAACGATTGATCAGTTGCTCCAGCGTTGAATCCAATCCACCGCTTTCCACAAATCCGGCCATATTGAGCGTCGGATTATTCTGACGTTCGGCCTTTAAGCGATTATCGAGCGCATCGTTAAGTTCACCCAATGTAATGTTCCGGTCGCCGACACGTGCAACATTACCGCCACTCAAGCCGCCAAAGTTGCCCGATCCGGACACATCACCAAGCGCAAAAGCAATGGCAATCATACCGATGAAGGCCAAAGCGAAAATTGCGCCAATTTTGGAGTTAATGAGCGAACGAATTGAGGTAATCATGAATTGCAATTTCCTGGTATCACGGCATGGGC
>CALDKP010000387.1 GCA_937898535.1 uncultured Sphingomonadales bacterium
CCGACCAACGTCAGCATTAATATGCCATAATCGGGCGCGAAGCTGAAATCGAAGATGTGCACGACGACATAATATGCCGCCCCCATGCCAAGGGCGAGGGAAAGCAACCCGAGCACCACGGCCAAGATGCCATATTCCATCGCCTGTGCGCCCAATATCTGGCTGCGTGTGCCGCCAAGCATCTTGGTAATCACCGCGTCATAGATGCGCGACTGGCGCGCAGCGGCGATGGCACCCACCAGAACAGCGATACCCGCCAATATCGCGATGGAAGCCGCCGCCGCAATGGCTTGCGCCATTTGGCTGAGCAAATTGGTGATCTGCGCAGTGACCTCACCAACCTCAATCAGGGAGGATGAAGGGAATGCGGGCGGTAAGGATTTGGCCAAGACGCGCTCGGCGTCCTTTGACACCGTCAACGTCGCCACCATGTTGTGCGGCGCGGCGTCGAGGCTGCCGGGTGAAAACACCATGACATAATTGAGGCCGAAATTCTCCCAATTGACGGTGCGCAGTGACGCAATCTTGGCGGGGACTTCGACACCAAGCAGGCTGACGGTCATGCTATCGCCAATGCCAACATCGAGCACTTTAGCGATTTCGGCATCAAGGCTGACCAACGCCGGCCCCTTATAATCGGCTGGCCACCATTCGCCCTCCACAAGCTCGCTGCCTTTTGGAATATCGGCGCTGTAGGTCAGGCCGCGGTCGCCATTCAGCACCCATGCGCCTTCGGGCAGTTCTTCCAATTGATCGACCCGTTGGCCGCCATATTCGATGATCGTGCCACGCAGCGCGGGGATGAGGTTGATCGTGGCGGCGGGGTCTGCGTCTTTGACCATGCGCGTGAACGTGCCAGCGCCTTCGCGCGGGATATCGAGCACGAAAAAGCTAGGTGCGCGTTCGGGGACGCTGTTCTTGATCTCGTTATTGATGCTGGTCTGAATGGCCGCCAGTGTGACGAATAAGGTCAGGCCAAGGCCCAAGGCGACGACGAGTGCCTGCGTCTGCGCGCCTGGCCGATGCAAGTTGGCGAGCGCCAACCGGGGCAGCGGGGCCTTTGGACGGGGCAGGCGAATGGCAATGAAGCGCAGCAGGAATGCGATGCCGGTGAGCAAAAGCAACAACCCGAACGCCGCGCCAATGAACGCCAGCGAGAACATCGGCTCGCGTGCTGTGACAACCGCCAGCGCCACAATCGCGGAAATCGCGCCAACGACCCAGATGGTGCTTTTCCGGTCGATACGGCTGTTGCCTTCGACGACTGCGCGGAACAGGCCAGCGGCGGGCACGGTGCGGGCCCGCGCAAGTGGGGGCAGGGCAAAGGCCAAGGCGATCAGCAGGCCATAGATAGCGCTGACGGCCAAGGGGAGTGGATGCAGGTTGAAGCCCGGCGCAACGGGCAGGATGTCGCCTGCCACCCAACCAATCGCCATTGGCATGACGCTGCCCACGGCAAGACCAACCAATATCGCGACAGATGCGACCGCAAGGATTTGCAGCATATAGATGCGGAAAATCGTCTGGCTGTCCGCGCCCGTGACCTTCAATGTCGCGATGCTTGCGCGTTTGCTGGCGAGATAGCTGCCCACGCCATTCCCGACGCCAATACCGGCGATCACCAATGCGGCGAGGCCCACCAAAGTCAGAAATTGCCCCATGCGTTCGATGAAGCGCCGTGTTCCCGGCGCGCCGTTTGACCGGTCGGTAATATCCCAGCCTGCGGAGGGAAATTGGGCCTCAAGCGCTTTGGCGACGGCTGCGGCGTCTTCCTCTGGCCCAAGCTTGATGCGGTATTTGCTTTCATACATGCTGCCCGGCTGGATAAGGCCGGTGTCCGGTAGCGACGCCATGTTGATGATGGCGACTGGCCCAAGCGTGAAGCCTTCGCCCAAGCGGTCGGGCTCTTCCGCGATGATGCCTGCCACCTTGAACGTCGCTTCGCCAAACCGGACGGTGCCGCCCGTTGCGATATCAAGCCGTTCGGACAAGGTTGGTCCGATGTAAATCTCACCCTTTGCCGGCGCTTTGGCCGGGCCACCTTCGCGCAACTTTAGCACACCATAATGCGGATAGACATTGTCGATGGCCTTGAGCTCAGCAAGCAAGCTATCGTTGCCAATCGCCATTGCGCGCAAACGGATGGTTTCGGAAACCGCACCCGCCTTGCGCATCGCCGCCATTTCGGCGGCGTTGGCTTCGCGTTGTGCAATGCCAATCTCAATATCCCCGCCCAAGATTGTCTGGCCGCGCCGTGAAAGCTCGTCTGAAATCCCGGCCGTCAGGCTGCCAATCGCCGCCAATGTCGCGACGCCCAGAAACAGGCAAATTGCGAGCAGCCGAAGCCCCCGAATGCGTGCGGACAGATCCCGGCGCGATATGCGCCAAATAGCAGCGAGGGGTAGGCTCAACCTACACGCTCCACCACATGGCCATCTTGCATAACAATGACGCGGTCGCATTTTTGGGCGAGTTCCGGGTCATGCGTGATGATCAGCAGCGTCGCGCCCAATGCCGCACGGCGGGCGAATAACAGGTCGACAATCGATGTGCCGGTGGCCCCGTCGAGATTGCCCGTTGGCTCGTCCGCAAATATGATTTTGGGGCCCGCTGCCATGGCGCGGGCGATGGCCACGCGTTGCTGCTCGCCGCCCGACAGTTGCGATGGATAATGCGTCAACCGATGTCCAAGGCCAACCGCTTCCAACTCGGCCTTTGCGCGGCCGAATGGATCATCCATCCCCGCCAGTTCCATCGGGATTGCGACATTTTCGAGCGCGGTCATCGTTGGCAACAAATGAAACGCCTGCAGCACAATGCCGATACGCCCGCGCCGAGCGCGTGCCAGCGCGTCTTCATCCAGTTTGGTAAAGTCGAGGCCGTCGACCAGAACAGTGCCGCCAGTGGCTTGCTCAAGCCCTGCGAGAACCGCCATCAGTGAGGACTTGCCCGAGCCCGATGGGCCAAGCAATGCAACGCTGCTGTCATACGGCACCTCAAGGTCGACGCCGCGTAAAATCGACACCGCGGCATCGTTGGAACCCAGGCTTAGGGTGACATTTGCCGCACGGATTGCCATATCCGTTTTCATGTTAACCGGAGCGTGCAAGGAAGCATCCTTATGAATAGAGGTTTTTGGCTATATGGTGCGCTTATTGTCGCAATCCAAGGGCTGGTTGCATGCGGGTCTAACCCTGTAGCGGAAAATACGGCGCACGTTCAGGAGACTGCGAAGGTTCAGCAGTATGACCGGCTGGTCGTGGCCTTTGGGGACAGCCTGTACGCAGGCTATCGACTTGCCCCCAATGAAGGGCTCGCGCCGCAATTGCAGGCCGCGTTGCAGGCCGATGGCATACATGCGCGGGTCCACAATGCTGGCGTGTCAGGCGACACAAGCGCTGCGGGAAAAACGCGGTTGGCATTTGTGCTCGATAATCTGGACCGCAAGCCGGATCTGGTTGTGCTTGGCCTTGGCGGCAACGACATGTTGCGTGGTATCAAGCCTGCAGAAACCAAAGCAAATATGGCAGCGATGATGGATGAGCTTAAGCGCCGCGAAATTCCCGTTGTCCTGACCGGTATGATAGCTGCGCCGAACCTGGGTCAGGATTATGGCAATGCTTTCAATGCGATATTCCCGCAACTCGCAAAGCAATATGATGCGCCTCTATATCCATTTTTCCTCGAAGGTGTAGTGACAGGCAGCGGACTGATGCTGCCCGATAACATCCATCCCAATGCCAAAGGGGTGTCGCGGGTTGTCGAAGGATTATCGCCGCTGGTCGAAGCTGCTTTGAAGGAATAAGGCGGCGCTGTATTAGAAAAATAATACAGCTGGGGATGTAAGTGCTTGAAATGGTCAGGCACTCGCTCCATCTGTTATACTATTGAAGGACAGAGGGATTTAGCGATGTCGACTGAAACCGTTACCCAAACCGTACCAGAGCTGAAGCTGACTCCGCCCGACCCCGTGCCGACCGTCGCGCCGCAACAGGCGATGGGCTTGGTTCCGGTGACGGATGAACAGCAAAGCAAGCTTGCGCAGCGCGTTGAAGCCTATGTCGCTGACTTGGTGGCGCAAGATGTGAACAGCCCCGAATTCGGCAAGCGCGTCGACCAATTGACCAACATGGGCCGCAAGGAAATTATGGAAGCATCGGCGCAGTCGAACCGCTTCCTCGATAAGCCTATTCGCCGCATGGATGAAAGTTCCGGCGTCGGCGCGGATCTCGCCGAATTGCGCCGCGTTGTCGAAGATCTGGACCCGTCCAAAAAGGGCAATTTGATGACCAAGCAAAAACTGTTTGGCATCATTCCCTTTGGCAACAAGCTGCGCAATTATTTCGACAGCTATCAAAGTTCGCAAACGCATATCAGCTCGGTGCTAGGTCGTCTTGGCAATGGCAAGGACGAGCTGTTGATGGACAATGCCGCGATCGACGTCGAGCGGCAGAATCTGTGGGTTGCGATGGGCAAGCTGGAACAGATGATTGTCATGTCCAAGCAGCTGGATGCCAAACTGGAAGAAAAAGCCGCTGAGCTTGAACTGTCCGACCCCGCCAAGGCGCGCGCGATAAAGGAAAGCGCGTTGTTCTATGTGCGCCAACGTACGCAGGATTTGCTGACGCAAATGGCGGTGACGGTGCAGGGTTATCTTGCGCTTGATCTGGTCAAAAAGAACAATGTCGAACTGGTCAAGGGCGTTGACCGTGCGTCGACCACCACCGTTGGCGCATTGCGCACAGCAGTTACCGTGGCGCAGGCGATGACCAACCAGAAACTGGTTTTGGACCAGATTACCGCGCTCAACACGACGACCGCGAATATCATCGACAGCACCGGTCAGTTGCTGCGCGACAATACGGGCCTTATTCATGAACAAGCGGCCGGCGCAACCATCCCGTTGGAAACATTGAGCCGTGCGTTCCAGAATATTTACGACACGATGGATGCCATCGATACCTTCAAGATGAAGGCACTCGACAGCATGAAGCAAACGTCCGAGGCGCTCGAAAAAGAAGTCGAGAAGTCCAAGGGCTATATCGCGCGCGCCGAGGGGCAGGCACAGGCGACCAAGTCTGTGCAGGACAGCGGTTTGCTGTCACTTGAGGTATCGTGACGATATATGACCGTAGCCCTGAGCCCGTCGAAGGGCGCTTGTCGGCTGGACGTGCTTCGACAAGTTCAGCACTATGGTGTGCACATCAAGGTACAATATGAACAGCCCTGCATCCAATTCCGACGACATCCTTAACGGCGCGGCGCGGTCGCTGCGCAATGTCCGCTTTGCCCCCATCGGGACGAAGTCGCAGGCGCTGCGCCGCGCCCATTTCTGGGGTAAGCTCAGCAAGGCCATAATGGCGGTGGGCGCTGTCTTAATTGGCGCAGGCATCATCGGCGGGATTATTGGTGGCATTGGCTTTTGGGGCGTGATGATAACAGCCCTATTGGTGGCGACCGCCGCCTATGTCCTGATGCGCTTTCCGCAAATGCCGATGCCCACGGCGGAGAGCCTGAAGATTACCGATTTGGGCACATTGGCTGGGAAAACCGAGATTTGGCTTGAGGCACAGCGTCCTGCATTGCCAGCGCCAGCGGTGACGTTGATGCAAGATATCGGTATCCGGCTGGACCAGCTCGCGCCGCAACTGCAAACGCTCGACGACAATGACCCTGCGGCACGTGAAGTTCGGAAGCTTGTGGGTGAACATCTGCCTGAGCTGATTAACGGGTATAAGCGCATTCCCGATAGCCTTCGGCATAAAGAGCATGCCGGAAAGACACCCGCGCAGCAGCTGGTCGATGGCCTGAAGACGATTGACCGCGAAATCGAGACGATGACCGGCCAGATTTCGCGCGGTGAGCTCGACAAACTGGCGGTGCGTGGCCGGTATCTTGAAATACGGTACGATAACGCTGCCGAAAACGGTCAGGCTGTGTAAGTCCTCAATAATGTAGGCGCAGCTTTGCGCGTATCGCTATCCATTGCCCATGACAGTTACAGGAAGACGGGTTGACCAAATCCAGCTTACAGCGCGACATTTTTGGAACGCTGGACAGTGGTGAAGCTGTCCACGCGGTGACCCTGACCAATGCTGCGGGCACGTCGGTCAGGATCATAAGCTACGGCGCTGCTATCCAATCGGTGTGTGTGCCCGACGCCAATGGTAACTTTGCTGACGTCACAACGGGCTATGCCAATATTGAGGAATATGTCGCGCAGCGACAGTATTTCGGCGCGACCGTCGGCCGGGTCGCCAACCGTATTGCCGGCGCGCATTTTGAGCTTGATGGCAAGGTCTACAGCGTTCCCGCCAATGACGGAACCCATTCGCTGCACGGGGGCGATGTCGGGTTCGACAAAGTGAACTGGACGATCACGGATTGTGATGAAGAGGCATTATCGGTGACGCTCTCGCATATGAGCCCCGATGGCGACCAGGGATATCCGGGCACGTTGACGGTTACCGCAACATATCAATTGCACCCCGACAATGCGCTATCGGTGCATTACGAAGCCGTCACCGATGCGCCGACCTGCGTGAACCTGTCGAACCACGCATATTGGCATTTGGGCGGCGAGGGGGCTGCCTATGATGCGATGGACCATGTGCTGACGATCGCCGCCGAACAATATCTGCCGCTTGATGCGACGCTTATTCCAACGGGAGAACGCCGCAGCGTTGTTGCGACGCCATTTGATTTTCGTAAACCCATGGCGATTAGCAAACATGTACGCAGCAACACCGACATTCAACTGACCCATGGCAGCGGATATGACCATAATTGGATCATTGACGGGGAAGCCGCCAGCGAACCCCGATTGATGGCACATTTGGAAGATCCGGTGTCCGGCCGGACGATGACGTTGCTGTCCAACCAGCCGGGGCTGCAATTTTACTCGGGCAATTTTTTTGACGGAACGGCGTCGGGTAAGGCAGGCAAAAGCTATGGAATCGGCGCTGCGATTGCGCTTGAGCCGCAAATGTTTCCAGACGCACTCAACCAACCCTCTTTTGCTTCAATTGTTCTCCGCCCAGGGCAAATCTATTCGAATATGATCATGTGGCGTTTCGGTATCGGCCGGTTGTTTTTTCCTAATATGAACGCGTAAACGGATGAAAATCTAAAACCTGATGGCCACTTGCTACACGATGTCTGTTTTGGATGTAAAACCGATTGAGATCAGCTATGTATATACACTGG
>CALDKP010000388.1 GCA_937898535.1 uncultured Sphingomonadales bacterium
GCCAACATCGAGTTCATCGTCGCCTACGTCGGCGTCGGTGCGCTGTTCGCCGGGCTGATCTTCTCGGTCAGCGTGGTCAGCATCCCGATGATGCTGGACCGCCGCGTCGACGCCATCACCGCCGGACTGACCAGCCTGCGCCTGGTGCTGAGCCAGCCCGGCGTGATGCTCTGGTGGGGCGCGCTGCTGGTGATCCTGACCGCGATCTATGCCTGGGCGACGGTCGCCTTTGGCCTGCGCTTTTCCAACCTCACCAATCGCGGGATCATCACCAACGGGCCCTATGCCTTCACGAAGCATCCGGCCTATGTGTCGAAGAATGCGTTCTGGTGGCTGTCCACTTTGCCGTTTCTGGTCACCACGGGCAGCACCACCGATATGATCCGCAATAGCGCCATTCTTGGCCTGGTCAGCGCCATCTATTACTGGCGCGCAAAGACTGAGGAGAAGCATCTGATGGCTGACCCCGCTTATGCCGCTTATGCCGACTGGATGGGCCGCAACGCCATCGTCCCGCGTTTCTTTGCCGCGCTGCGCCGGTTGGCGGGCAATCGCTTGCGTCAACGTGGCGGCGTGCAACCCGCCGAATAGTCTTTCTTGAATTCTCTGCGTCCTCTGCGCCTCTGCGTGAGCATGTATTGCACGCCGAGGCGCAGAGGACGCAGAGGGTTATCGACCCACTTTAACCGCCCGATTAAGTCTGATAGGCTCCCCCATGAGGAAGAGGAGAGTCGATATGCATGATTTGGTCATTCGCGGTGGAACCGTGGTTGATGGCACGGGCGCACCGCGCTTTGTCGCCGACGTTGCGGTGGATGGCGGCATCATTACCGCAGTGGGCCAAATCAGCGCTTCGGGCCGCGAAGAGATTGATGCTTCGGGTAAAATCGTCGCGCCTGGCTTTGTTGATATCCATACCCATTATGACGGCCAAGCAACTTGGGACAGTGAGATGGGTCCGTCGAGCTGGCATGGCGTTACCACGGTCGTCATAGGCAATTGCGGCGTTGGCTTTGCGCCCGCGAAAAAGGACAAGCATGATTGGCTGATCGGCCTGATGGAGGGTGTCGAGGATATTCCCGGCACTGCGCTCGCCGAGGGGATGAAATGGGATTGGGAAAGCTTCCCCGATTATCTCGACGCGCTCGAACGCCTGCCGCGCACCATCGATATTGGCACGCAAGTTCCGCACGGCGCGTTGCGCGCCTTTGTCATGGGACAGCGCGGCGCGGATAATGAGGAGCCAACCGAAGCCGACATCGCCGAAATGGCGCGGTTGGTGGAGGAAGGCTTGCGCGCAGGGGCTTTGGGCTTTTCCACCTCCCGCACGGTGTTGCATAAATCGATTGATGGCGAACTTGTCCCCGGGACCACGGCGACCGAACCCGAACTGGTTGGTATTGGACGCGCCATGGGCAAAGTCGGGCATGGGGTGTTTGAGCTGACCACCGATTTCTTGGAAGAATGGGACGAATTCGGCTGGATGGGGCGGTTAAGCCGCGAAACGGGGCTGCCCATCGCCTTCACCATGTTGCAATCGCCCATCAAGCAAATGCCATGGACCGAGCAAATGGCAGGGATGTGCAACGCCAATGACAATGGTGCGAACCTCGTGGCGGCGATTGGCCTGCGCGGTATTGGCGTCATCATGAACTGGCGCGGCACGGTGCACCCATTCATGCGCAAGCCAAGCTGGCAGAAAATCGCCGGACTGTCGTGGGACGAACAGAAGGCAAAACTGTCCGATCCGGCGTTTAAGGCGGCGATGCTGGCAGAAGACAATTTGCCACCGCCGTCTGTTGATATGGCCCCATTCTTCATGCTGGTGACTGCCGCATGGGCGATGCAATTCCCGCTGGGTGATGGCTTTAGCTATGAACCGACACGAGAAGAAAGCGTCTTCGGCTTTGCGCAAGCCGCAGGCAAAGAAGCGGCCGAATATGCGTATGACCAGTTGATGGCCGACGACGGTAACGGCATGATTTACCTGCCGATATTGAATTACATGGATGGCAATTTGGACTTCACCAAAGAGCTGCTCCAGCGTGACGATATCGTCGCATCGCTGTCCGACGGCGGCGCACATTGCGGAACCATTTGTGACGCGGCGTCACCGACATTTCTGCTCAGTTACTGGGCGCGCGATCGTAAGGCTGGAACAATACCGCTCGAACTGGCCGTCAAACGCCAATGCCACGACACGGCGCGGCTATATGGGTTGAATGATCGCGGTGTGCTGAAGCCCGGCTATCTCGCCGATATCAACGTGATCGATTTTGACGCGTTGAAATTGTTGAAGCCTTGGTTGGCGTTCGACCTGCCCGCCGGTGGCAAGCGCTTACTGCAAAAGGCTGAAGGCTATGCCGCGACGATTAAATCGGGCGTGGTCACGTTTCGTGATGGCGCGATGACCGGCGCTTTGCCCGGTATCGTGGTGCGCGGTCCGCAGAGCATCGATATGGCGGAAGCCGCGGAATAAGGGAGGGCTTCCAGCGCGGAAGCCACTCCATATATTATACGCGCATTGGCATCAAAACGTACAGCGCCGCTGACTTGTCATTCTCGCGAATGAGCGTTGGGGCGCTGGCGTCGGCCAAGTGAAGTTCGACGATGTCGCCTTCGATCTCGCCTAATATGTCCATCAAATAACGCGCGTTGAAGCCGATTTCGAAGCCGTCGCTGCTATATTGGCCGGACACTTCTTCTGCCGCCGTGCCGTTTTCAGGGCTGGTGACCGACAAAGTGATCTTGTCTTTATCGAGCGCCATTTTGACAGCGCGGGTTTTTTCGGTGGCGATGGTCGCCACGCGGTCAACGCCTTGGCTGAATGCCTTGGGGTCGATGCGCAGCAACTTGTCATTCGCGGTTGGAATGACGCGGCTGTAATCGGGGAATGTGCCGTCGATCAGCTTTGATGTCAGGATGACGCTGTCAAAGGTGAAGCGGATTTTGCTCGCCGACAGATCGATCTGGATGACATTGCCGCCGCTTTCGTCAAGCAGCTTGCGGATTTCGGCGACGCATTTGCGTGGCACGATGATGTCGGGCATGTTTTCTGCGCCAGCTGGACGCGGCAGCGTGACGCGGGCGAGGCGATGGCCGTCGGTGGCCGCTGCCTTCAACACAGGATCGGCATCGTCGGTGACGTGCAGGAAAATACCGTTGAGATAATAACGCGTTTCTTCGGTCGAGATCGCAAAGCGCGTCTTGTCGATAATCTGGATCAGCGAGCTTGCGGGAATTTCGAACGAGGTGGGCAATTCGCCCTCTGCGATCGTTGGGAAATCCTCACGCGGCAATGTGGCGAGCGAGAAGCGCGCGCGGCCAGCGTTCACCGCCATGCGGCCGTCTGCGGCATGCAGCTGAACCTGCGATCCTTCGGGAAGCTTGCGCGCGATTTCGAACAAGGTGTGCGCCGAAACGGTGGTTGCACCGGGGGTTTCAACATCGGCAGCAAAGGTTTCAACAACCTGTAAATCAAGGTCTGTCGCGGTCAGCTTGATCTTGCCGCCTTCGCTGGCTTCGATCAGGACGTTGGACAAAATGGGAATAGTGTTGCGCCGTTCCACAACGGATTGGACGTGGCTCAGGCTTTTCAGCAGGGTCGCGCGTTCGATCGTGGCTCTCATTCAAATTCCCCTTATCGGGCATGGCAGGCACAAAGCAGCCAAAAATCCCTATTTCTATGGCGACTCTTCCATAACCGCTTTGGCCAGCAGGGCAAGCCGATAGGTTTTGCGTCGAAGAATATCCTGTGGAATAAGGCGATTATGGGTATTTCAACAAACGGTAGACGGCTTTTCATCGCGCGGCATGGGGAGACGGTGTTTAACAAAATTGCGCGGATGCAGGGGCAGGCAGAGCTGCATACCCCGCTGACATGGGAAGGCTGCGTGCAGGCGCGCGCCATGGGGCGTGCGTTGGCAAACTATCTGGGGGATGACCCCACGCCGCAGCTTTGGTCGTCCACCGCCGGGCGCGCGTTGCAGACGCTTGCGTTGGTCGCAGAGGAAATTGACGCCGACTGGCACCAAACGATGCGCGATGACCGGCTGTTGGAAATTGACGTCGGCCTTTGGTCGAGCCGCACCTATGCCGACATATCCGCGGAAATTGGCCCAATCGTCGATATGGAACACAAGCTGTTTTCCGTGCGTCCTGAAGGTGGCGAATTTTATGATGATGTCGCGCAGCGACTGCGTCACTGGATAGCGGACCAAAGCTTTGAACAGGATATGCTTGTCATCTGCCATGGGATGACCGCACGCGTGCTGCGCGGGGTATTGCTGGGCTTGGAACCCATGGAACGGTTTGGCGCGCCTATTGCCCACAGCCTTGCGCAGGGCAGCATGGTGATGATCCGCGATGGTGTCGAAACGCTGGTGATTGACGGCGACGGCGCAGGGGAGCGTGCTTGAGGTTTGTTACCCCACATGATGTGTTCTCCTGCGAAGGCAGGCGCCCAGAACAGCCGGGCGCAGCGCCGCGCTGGATTCCGGCCTCCGCCGGAAAGCACATGCTTTTGATCTTTGCGTTGGCTCTTGGGGCCACCGCGCCGCTGTCTGCGAAAGATAGGCTTGGCGTATATCAGGGGTGGGCGGCGTTTCGTGACCCTGAAACCCCCCGCTGCTATGCGATTTCGGAGCCTGACGAGACGATAGGACCTCCAACGCGGGCTGCTTATGTCTCCATCGGTTTTTGGCCAAAGCGCAGCGTTACGCATCAGCTTTACGTGCGCCTTTCGCGTGATCGGTCGGCCAATAGCGGCGTGACATTGACCGCTGGCGGAAGGCGCTTTCGTTTAAAGGCCAATAGCAGCGCGGCATGGGCGGCGGACCGGCGGATGGACTTGGCCATTGTCGCCGCCATTCGCTCGGCAACGTCGCTCAGCATCGAAACGATTGGTCGCGATGGCCGGTCGATTGTCGATGCATATGCATTGCGCGGTGCCCCCAGTGCAATCGATGCGGCTGCTTTGGGATGCGCCCGCCGGAAAACGTAAAGCAGACCGCCGGTTCGAATTGACTCACGGCCTATGTTCCAATGTGTTATAATGTTGACGTTTCGCATGTTTGATGTCGTTGCGAGACGTGACGCCTGGGTATGGCTCTCACACTGCGAGCCTCCAGTTTATAACGGCTTTGTGCCATGGAAAATATACTGACCCGCTTGCCTGAACATGCCGACAGTATGTCGATTGCGCTTGTTTCCTCGTCATTTTCGCCGCTCATTCTTCTTCAAGAGGACTTGACGATCATTGCCGCAAGCAAGTCTTTTTGCGATGCCTTTGATATCGATTGTGTTGGAGTTACCGGCAAGAGACTGGCTGATCTGGGCAAGGGCGAATGGAATGTGCGCCAGCTGAACGCCCTGCTGCAAGCCACCGTTGCCGGCAAGGCGGCGATCGATGTGTATGAAATGGAACTGAAGCGTGCAGACCGGCCAACACGGCATCTGCTGATTAACGCGCATACGCTCGATTATTTCGAAGCGGAGAGCATTCGCGTTGTGCTCGCCATCACCGACGTAACATCGCAGCGTCGGGCCGACAAAGTCAGGGACGATCTTGTCCGCGAAAAGCAATTGCTATTGCATGAAATCCAACATCGCGTGGCCAACAGCCTGCAAATCATCGCCAGCGTCTTGCTGCAAAGCGCGCGCAAGGTGCAATCCAGCGAAACGCGCGAGCATTTGCGCGATGCGCACAACCGTGTGATGTCCGTCGCCATGCTGCAAAAGCATTTGTCGTCGACCTCGGTCGATAATGTCAATTTACGTAGCTATTTCCACGATCTGTGCCGCAGCATTGGCGCGTCGATGATTGGCGATCCCGACCGGCTTTCGCTAACCACCGATGTTGACGACAGCGTTGTTGATGCGGATACGTCCGTCAGCCTTGGCCTGATCGTCACCGAACTGGTGATTAACGCATTGAAGCATGCCTTTCCCGGACGTACGCAAAAGGGCACGATCAAAGTCGGGTATAAGTCCAACGGCGCTGCGTGGGCACTTGTGGTCGCCGATGACGGCATTGGCATGCCGAAAAACGAAGAAGACCGTAAACCCGGTTTGGGGACAGGCATTATCGAGGCCCTTGCTGGCCAATTGAAAGCCGTGGTCATGATAACCGATCAGGCACCCGGAACGCAGGTCTCTGTGGTCAAGAGTTAGGCCCTGACGCTCTACCTTAGCGACGCTGGCTTTTCACGCATAATCCCATTATAGGCGCGGCCATCATGCAGATTCCCGGCCATATAGACCCCGTTGTCACCCCACGCGCGATTACGCAGCGTGCGGATGGCCGAATTGACCTCATGGGTCTCAGCCATCTTCAAATCCGTCAGCTATTTGAAGAATCGCAGCTCGATGAAAAAGCGGCAAAGCTGCGGTCAAAGCAGGTCTTTCACTGGATCTACCATCGCGGCGTGACCGATTTTGAGGCGATGACGGACATCGCCAAAACCATGCGTCCATGGCTTGCCGACCGCTTTGTCATTGGCCGGCCAGAGGTTGTCGAGGCGCAGGTTTCGACCGATGGCACGCGCAAATGGCTTTTGCGCACCGATGATGCCCAAGATTATGAAATGGTGTTCATTCCCGATGCGGATCGCGGCACCTTGTGTATCTCATCGCAGGTGGGCTGCACGCTCAACTGCCGTTTCTGTCATACGGGCACGATGCGGCTGGTGCGCAACCTGACACCGGGCGAAATTGTCGGGCAAGTCATGCTGGCGCGCGATGCGCTTGGCGAATGGCCAAAGGGCAATATGGCGTCGGTTGCCGACGATGATGAAGATGACGATGTCGGCCATTATACCGCCGACGGCCGCATGCTGACCAACATCGTGTTGATGGGCATGGGTGAGCCGCTGTATAATTTCGACAATGTTCGCGACGCGATGAAGATCGTGATGCATGGCGATGGCCTTGGCCTGTCGCGCCGCCGCATTACGCTTTCGACGTCGGGCGTTGTGCCAATGATGGCGCGTGCGGGCGAAGAAATTAACGTGAACCTTGCGGTATCGCTGCACGCGGTGACCAAGGAAATCCGTGACGAAATCGTCCCCATAAACCGCAAATATGGCATTGATGAACTTTTGCGTGCCTGCGCCGAATATCCCGGCGTCAGCAACGCGCGGCGGATCACATTCGAATATGTGATGCTGAAGGACAAGAATGACAGCGACGCAGA
>CALDKP010000389.1 GCA_937898535.1 uncultured Sphingomonadales bacterium
CGAAGTCCATCAGCGCGGTCTCGCACTGCTCGGCCGGGATCATCGGCACCGACGAGCCGCCCGGAATGACGGCCTTCAGGTTGCCCCAGCCGCCGCGCACGCCGCCGCAATGCTCTTCGATCAGCGTCTTCAGCGGGATCGACATCTCTTCTTCGATATTGCACGGCCGCTCCACGTGGCCGGAGATGCAGAACACCTTCGTGCCCGTGTTGTTCGGACGGCCAAAGCCTGCAAACCAGCCCGCGCCACGGCGCAGGATCGTCGGCGTCACGGCGATGGACTCAACGTTGTTCACCGTCGTCGGGCAGCCATAGAGGCCCGCACCGGCCGGGAACGGCGGCTTGAGGCGCGGCTGGCCCTTTTTGCCTTCAAGGCTTTCGATCATCGCGGTTTCTTCGCCGCAGATATAGGCGCCTGCGCCGCGATGGACGAATACGTCGAAATCATAACCGGACTTGGCGGCATTCTTGCCCAGCAGTCCGGCGGAATATGCCTCGGCAACAGCCTTTTCGAGGACCTTAGCTTCGAAAATATATTCGCCGCGAATATAGATGTACGCCGCACGCGCGCGCATCGCAAAGCCCGCGATCAACGCGCCTTCGATCAACTTGTGCGGATCGTGGCGAATGATTTCGCGGTCTTTGCACGAACCCGGCTCAGATTCATCGGCGTTGATGACGAGGAAGTTCGGACGTTCTGGCGTCGGTGCCTTGGGCATGAAGCTCCACTTCATACCCGTCGGGAAGCCAGCGCCACCGCGACCACGCAGCCCGGATGCTTTCACTTCTTCGATAATGGCGTCTTGTCCGGCCTTCATCAGATTGGAAGTTTTGTCCCAATCGCCGCGCGCCTGCGCAGCTTTCAGGCCGAAATCTTGATAGCCGTAAAGGTTGGTAAAAATGCGGTCTTTGTCAGCGAGCATCAGCCCAAACCTCCAAGAAGAAACCATGCGCCGCCGGCAATCAAAAGCCCAATGACGGCAAGTTTAAACATGCCCTTGAGCAGTTTCCATGCCACGAACGCAGCCACGAGAACGCCGATGAGGGGGAGAAATTCCATCAATATTCTCCCCGATAATCATGGTTCTTATCAACCATCGCCTGCAAAGTCGTAGCGCCGCCATAAGGTTCAACGGTGTGGCGTCCAGGCAGCTGTGTGCCGACCTTTGGCTGCTTGCCATCCGACAAGTCCTGCAAAATGGCGGTCATGCTGTCGTAATCGAGATCTTCGTAATTATCGTCGTTGATCTGAACCATCGGTGCAGACGCGCAATTGCCCATGCACTCAACTTCGTTCAGCGTGAACATGCCATCGGGCGTTGTTGCGCCTTTGACGAGGCCCCGGTTCTTGCAGGCCGCCATGATATCGTCCGACCCGCGCAGCATACAAGGCGTTGTGCCGCATACCTGAACATGGAAACGGCCAACGGGCGCGAGATTGTACATGGTGTAGAAGGTCGCGACTTCGTACGCGCGCATATATGGCATGCCGAGATAGCTTGCGACATATTCGATCACGGGAACCGGCAACCAGCCCTGCGTGTTTGTTTCTTCGCCCACCTGACGTTGCGCCAAATCAAGCAGCGCCATAACTGCGGACTGCTGACGTCCGGCAGGATAGCGACCGATGTAAATGTCAGCGGTCTTTTTGTTTTCAGCCGAAAACGCAAAAGCGCCAAATTTGGCGCGGGTTTCGGCTTCATTCGGAATTTGGATCGCTTCGGCCATTATCGGACAAACTCCACGCGCGACACCTTGTCGCCTTCAAAACTGTAGATCGACATAACTTCAAACGGCTCGGCATTGGCGGAACGAAATACACGCTCGTGCAGCGCAACAAATGCGCCCAGTTCATAGCCTTTGAGGATTTCCGCGCGGTTCTCTGGAAACTCGGCGAACATCGCTTTCAGACCCGCCCGCGTGCCCTCTTTGCCTTCACGGACAACGGCACCGCGATAGCCCGCTTCACAGGCGTCATCCGTCATCAGCGAGACATAAGCATCGGCGTCCTGCGCGTTGTAATGCGCGATCATCTGGGTGGCGACTGCCAGCTTGCTCAACGGTCACACTCCCCAAACACGATGTCGAGCGCGCCCAAGATCGCGGTGGTATCCGCAAGCATATGCCCGCGGCTCATGAAATCCATTGCCTGCAAATGCGAAAATGCCGTCGGGCGGATTTTGCAGCGATACGGCTTGTTGGTACCGTCAGAGACCAAGTAGACGCCGAACTCGCCTTTGGGGCTTTCGGTCGCAACATAGACGCTGCCAGCTGGAACCTTGAAGCCTTCGGTGTAGAGTTTGAAGTGATGGATCAACGCTTCCATCGACTGCTTCATTTCCGCGCGCTTTGGCGGCGAAACCTTGCGATCGTCGCTGCAAACAGGGCCTTCCGGCA
>CALDKP010000390.1 GCA_937898535.1 uncultured Sphingomonadales bacterium
GAACTTACCGTTGGCGAGGTTCGCCTCGATACACGCTCGGGCCGCGTCACGCTGGGTGGCCAGCCTGTGAAGCTGACCGCGCAGGAATATAAATTGCTGTCGTATCTGATGCACCACAAGGGCAAGGTTGTTTCGCGGACCGAGTTGATCGAGCATATTTATGACCAGGATTTCGACCGTGATTCCAACACGATTGAAGTGTTCGTAACGCGCATCCGCAAAAAGCTTGGCCAAGATGTGATCTCGACGATCCGCGGCCTTGGCTACAGCCTTGAGGAACCGGTCAGCTGAACCCGCCGGTCGCCATTAAAACGGCCAATCCAGCACCTACCTGGCGAAGCCAGTTTCAGAGTACGGGTTCGCTGACCCGCCGGATGATTCTGACCGCTGCGGCGTGGATTACGATATTGTTGATCGGTGGCGGTGCCGCGCTTGACCGTGTGTTGGTCAGTTCGGTCGAGCAGAATTTCGACAATCAGCTGGAATATGTTTTGACCGCGATGATTGCTTCTGCGGAAATCGGTCCCGATGGTGAAATCCGGATGAACCGACCGTTGGGCGATCAGCGCTTTCTTGAACCCAATAGCGGCCTGTATTGGCAAATTACCGGCAACGGCGCGATGCCATTTCCATCCCGGTCATTATGGGATCGCGCATTACGCGCGCCGGCCAATCATAACGACCAAGCTGTTCATTTCCGGAACAGCAATGAATTTACCGACGAACCACTGCGCATTGCCGAACGCGCGATCAAGCTCCCCGATTCCGACATCGCATGGACCTTCATGGTCGCGCAAAGCCGTGACAGCCTTGATCGGCAAATTATCGAGCTACGGTCCGTTCTGGTAACGAGTTTTCTTTTGCTCGGTCTTGGTCTCATTATCTTGGCCGCGCTCCAGACATTTTATGGCCTATGGCCCCTGCGTGCGGTGCGCAAAGCGATTGCGCAGATGCGCAGTGGCCGCGAAAGCCGGGTTACCGACGCCTTGCCGGACGAAGTCATGCCGATGGTCAACGAGCTGAATGCCTTGCTTGACCATAATGAGAAGCAGGCCGAAGAATCGCGGCGTCATGCAGGGAATTTGGCGCATGCGCTCAAGACGCCGCTCACGGTCATCATGAACAGTGCCACCGCGCAATCGCCAGACCTCGCCGAAACCATTATTCGCGAAGCCACGACGATGCGGCGTCAGGTCGACCACCATTTGGCGCGTGCGCGTGCCGTCGGGCGGCGCGGGCATAGCCATAGCCGTGCGCAAGTTTGGGATAGCCTTGAGTCCGTCGAACGCGCCGTCAGCCGCCTATATTCCCACGTCCGGCTCGACATGGCGGGCGATAAGGAAATCGCCGCGCGTGTTGAACGGCAGGATCTGGATGAAATGCTCGGCAACGTGATCGAAAACGCAGCCAAATATGGCGGCGGCAGCGTGTTTGTGACGGTCGAGGACGCCGGCGATTTTGTTGAAATGCTTATTGAGGACGATGGTAGAGGCATACCCGAGGGCGAGCGTGAGCGTTTGTTCGACCGCGGTGCGCGTCTCGATACCGGTAAGCCGGGCACGGGGCTTGGCTTGGCGATTGTTCGCGATGTTGTTGAAATTTACGGCGGGACCGTCGGGCTTGAAGAAAGCGAAGATTTGGGCGGTTTGCTCGTGCGTCTTAGGTTGCCCAAGGCAACAAGCTAATCAGCTGGCGTCGCGGATCTGCTGATGGTGGCGGATGACTTCATCGATGATGAAGCGCAGGAATTTTTCGGTGAAATCCGGATCAAGCTTTGCGTCACGGGCCAGTTGACGAAGCCGTTCAATCTGCCGTTCTTCTCGGGCAGGGTCGGCTGGCGGTAGCGCCGATTTTGCCTTAAACTCGCCCACCGCCTGCGTTATTTTAAACCGCTCGGCCAGCATGAATACAAGCGCGGCATCGATATTGTCGATGCTTTCACGAAAGCGGGTGAGGGTCTCTTTATCGTCCATGACTGCATCCTGTGCCGATATTGACCGCAACGGACAAGAGGAAATACGCCATTTGCACTTGCCTTGCGACGCGGCTGTCGTCAGAGCGAAACGATTATGACTGCAACAATACATAAAATCGGCGGAAATCGTGCGCCATCTCTGGAACCCATGTTCAAGCTGGTCGCCCCCGGAATGAACAAGGTAAACGCGGTCATTTTGGACCGTATGCAGTCCGAAATCCCTCTCATTCCTGAACTCGCCGGGCATCTTATTGCTGGCGGTGGCAAGCGTATGCGCCCGATGCTGACATTGGCCTGCGCGCAGCTTCTCGATTATCCCGGTGATCGTCATCACAAGCTTGCGGCGGCCGTCGAGTTTATTCACACCGCAACCTTGCTGCACGATGACGTCGTCGACGGCAGCGACATGCGCCGTGGCAAAACCGCCGCCAACCTTATTTTCGGCAACCCTGCCGCAGTATTGGTCGGTGACTTCCTGTTCAGCCGATCATTTGAGCTGATGGTCGAAGACGGATCGCTTAAGGTTCTCAAAATCTTGTCGAATGCGTCTGCTGTCATTGCAGAGGGGGAGGTCAATCAATTGACTGCCCAGCGGCAGATTTCGACAACCGAAGAGAAATATCTCGAAATCATTGGATCGAAGACCGCGGCCTTGTTCGCCGCGGCCTGCCGGATTGCGGCGGTCGTCGCCGAGAGTGGTGACGCGCAAGAAATGTCGCTGGATGCTTATGGCCGCAATCTGGGGATCGCATTTCAATTGGTCGACGACGCCATTGACTATGTGTCCGATGGTGCAACGATGGGCAAAGACAGCGGTGACGATTTCCGCGATGGCAAGGTAACCTTGCCCGTCATTCTGGCGCATTGCCGCGGCGATGCGGAAGAACAGAAATTCTGGCGTGACGCGATGCTTGGCAACCGGATTTCGGACGCAGATTTGCAGCATGCGCGCACATTGCTGCATGCACACAATGCGATTGATGATACGCTGGATCGCGCGCGGCATTATGGCCAGCGCGCAATCGATGCGATTGCGCATTTCCCTTCCGGTGAAGCCAAATCTGCGCTGACTGAGGCGGTCGAATTCGCCATAGCACGCGCATATTGATCGCACGGTCAGTGCCGATGAAGCACGGGCACAGGCGGTATTCATGATCACAGCCGCAAACCATCATGGCTGAGAAGGCATCGGACCATATGCTGCCCGTTATGGCGGTTATGTCGGACCTGCTGGCATCGTTGCGTGCATCACCCAATGCCGTCCTCATTGCGCCGCCAGGGGCGGGTAAGACCACGATGGTTGCCCCGGCATTGTTGGACGAACCCTATTGCGATGGCCAGATTTTGCTGTTGTCCCCGCGCCGCCTGGCCGCGCGTATGGCGGCAGAACGCATATCGGAGGGGCTGGGCGAAGCTGTCGGCGGGCGGGTTGGTTACACGACACGGCTGGATAGCAAACAAGGCCCCAATAGCCGTATATTGGTCATGACCGAGGGCATTTTTCGAAACCGTATCATCAGCGACCCTGAGCTTGTCGGCGTTTCTGCGGTGCTGTTTGACGAAGTCCATGAACGCAGCATCGACAGTGACTTTGGCCTTGCGCTTGCGCTTGAGGCACAAGCGGCATTCCGGCCCGACCTGCGTGTGCTTGCCATGTCTGCCACGTTGGATGGTTCCAGATTTTCGCAGTTGATGGGCGATGCGCCAGTCGTCGAGAGCGACGGCAAAAGATGGCCGCTGGATTTCCAATATGTTGGCCGGCGCGCCGAACAGGCAATCGAAACTGACATCGTGCGCGCGGTCCGGCAGGCGCTGTCCGAGGAAGAGGGCGACATCCTCGTTTTCTTGCCCGGCGTGCGCGAAATTGATCGCGCTGTGGATAGCCTCGGGACTATGAGCGAAGACATCGTCGTGCATAAATTGCATGGCCAGATCGACCCGGCAGCGCAAAGGCTGGCCGTCCGCCGTGACTCGCAGCAGCGTCGGAAGATCATTTTCGCCACCAACATTGCCGAGACCAGCTTAACCATTGATGGCGTCCGCATCGTCATCGACAGCGGCTTGGCGCGGCGCGCGCGGTTTGACCAAGCGGCTGGCGTGACGCGGCTGGTGACCGAGCGCGCGAGCCTGTCTGCGGTTACCCAGCGGGCAGGGCGTGCCGCGCGGCAGCAGGCGGGCGTTGCCTATCGCCTGTGGCAGGAAGCAGGCAATGGCGGGCTTCCGCCATTTGACCCGCCCGAAATATTGGAAAGCGACCTCGCGCCGTTGCTGCTCGACTGCGCACGTTGGGGAGAGAATGACCCGACCAAGCTGCGTTGGCTTGATGGTCCGCCAGCACCCGCGCTTCAGCAAGCGCGGAAGTTGCTGTTGTCCATCAACGCGCTCGACGCGTCGGGGCATATTACGCCGCATGGCGTTCAGCTTGTGGACCTTCCATTACCGCCACCGCTCGCGCATATGGTCGTTGAAGCATCAAAGCGCGGACAGGCCGAAGATGCGGCCATGCTGGCTCTGCTGCTGCAGGAACGCGGGCTTGGCGGGCAAGGCGAGAATATCGAAACGCGGTTTGAACGCTTTGTCGGCGAACGCAGCCCTAAGGCGGATGCCGCACGCAAGCTCGCACAGCGCATATCGCGGATGTCCCGCAGCGGTACTGGCGAACAAGAACTGCTCAGCATTGGCGGCCTCATCGCCACAGCCTATCCGGATCGCATTGCCAAGCGCCGCGATAACAAAGGCGAAAAATGGATTAGCGCGATGGGACGCGGGCTGCAGTTGGATACCGCGTCGCTTCTGGCCCGCGAAGAATGGCTTGCGGTGGCCGATGTTCAAGGCGCTGCATCGGGCGCGCGCATATTGTCCGCCGCGCCACTGACGGAAGCCGAGATACTCAGCCATTTTGCTGAGCGGATAACGCAGGAAGAGGCCCTGTCTTACGACCGAAGTATCGACCGTGTGGATGCGCGCGCGCAACGGCGGCTTGGTGCGATAGTCTTAAGTGAAGGTCGCGTGGAAAAACCCGACCAGACGGCCGTGGCGCGTGCGTTACTGGCGGCAGTGCGCGAAATGGGTGTGGGCGCGCTGGCATGGTCAAAAGCGGCGCTGGCGCTTCGTGAGCGCGCACAATTTGCGGGCATTGCTGCTGTCAGCGACGATGCATTACTGGAAGCGGCCGAGCAATGGCTTTTGCCGCTGCTGATGGGCGTGAACCGACTGCGCGATGTATCGCCCGCGACATTGTCGACAGCGCTCGACAATATGCTTGGCTGGGATCAGCGCACGCGCATTGACCAAATCGCGCCAGCATCCTTTGCCAGTCCGGCAGGAACGACGCATGCCATCGATTATGCAGCAGAGGCCGGGCCGACGGTTGAGCTGCGCGTACAGGGCCTGTTTGGTCTTGATAGCCACCCCACGGTTGGCGCGGAGCGCATTGCGTTGGTGTTAAGCCTAACGTCGCCTGCTGGTCGTCCAATCCAGACCACCCGCAATCTGCCAGAGTTTTGGCGCGGTAGCTGGCGTGACGTGGCCAAGGAAATGCGCGGCAGATATCCGCGGCATAATTGGCCCGATGCGCCTTGGGAGAGTGTGGCCAGCCTAAAGACGAAAAAGGCGCAAGCGCGCGATGTGCCCCGCAACGCTTGACGAATCCACTGCCGTTCGGGCAAGGCAGCCGCGAACGTAATTTTCAGGAAATATCCATGTCTGCCCGTATTTTTCAGCGTCCCAAAAATGCCATGCAATCGGGCCGTGGCCGCACGAACGAATGGGTGCTGGAATTTCAGTCGAATGAACCGCGCAAGGCCGACCCGTTGATGGGTTGGGCGGGTTCAGGCGATACGCAATCGCAGGTCCAGTTGACCTTTCCAACGCTTGATGCCGCGCGCGCTTATGCCGACAAAAAAGACATCGCCGCGACCTACATTCCTACACCGCCCAAGACCCTGAAGCTTCAGGCCTATGCGGATAATTTCCGTTAAAACACCATCCCGGGCAGCATCAGCAGCTTGACGTCGACGACGCAGCCCTCGTCGCGCTTTGATTGAACGAAGCGTGGCAAATCGGGCAGGGCCACGCGATGCACGATTATGTTTTCGCCATCCACACCGCCGCCTTCGCTTATTTTTGTAAGTCCATGTGCGCGCACGAGTGAAAAGCTTTCGCTGACCATGCCGGGGGATGAGAAAAATTCCCCGACGATTTCAAGCCTGTCCGCCCGATAGCCGGTTTCTTCCTCAAGCTCGCGTGCGGCCGACGTGAGCGTGTCCTCGCCTTCTTCATGGTCGCCAATCAGACCAGCGGGAAGCTCGATGCAATTTGCGCCAAGTGGCACGCGATATTGTTCGACGAGTAAGACATGGTCATCTTCGACGGCGAGGATGACGCCAGCCTTTATACCACGCGCGCGGCTGACATATTCCCATGTTCCGCGTGTCTTTGCCGTGATGAAGCGGCCTTGCCACATCACGTTTTCGACGTCTTCGTCTGCATTCATAACTGGATGAGCCTGTCCGGTAGTTCGTTGGGGTTTTCGCTGCCTTTGGGAAAATGCTCCGCCAAAACAACACCCATTTGCGCAACAGCGGCGGCAACACCCTGTCCGGGGTTGCCTGCCTTCACATGGTCAAGCAGCGCGACCATCGCATCGCCCCAAACCTCTGGTGCGACCTTTGATGCAATGGCTTCGTCCGCAACGATTTCGGCCCGATGTTCCAGCATCGACAAATATAACAAAACGCCGGTGCGACCGACGGTCTTGGATTCGGTTCCGACTTTAAACAGGCTGATGGCACGGCTACGTACGCGCGCCAATTTGGTTGCTTTGGGTGTCAGCCAAAGACGCAAAGGCATCCATTTCAGGATCAGCCACGTCCCAACCCATTTCAGCGCAACCGCCGTCAACAACAATGCGACATATTCGTTGGTCGTATATTCATGGCCCCAACCTCCGGTCAGGCGGTTGATGAGGCCCATGTAGACGTCAGGGAACGTCGCATAGGTGGCGAGCGCCACAAAGGCCACGCCGCTTGCCCATGCGATGCCGATGTCTTCATAATGGTCGGACAGATCGGTGACGATGGTCACAATTTCACCGCTTGTGTGATGCTCGGCATCCGCAACTGCGGCGGTTACCAACTGGTGGTCGGCTTCGCTCATCCGGCTAATTTTACGCAAGGCCATAACGATACTTTCTACCAATCACCTGAGGCACCGCCGCCACCGAAGCTGCCGCCGCCTCCGCCAAAACCACCGCCGCCGAAGCCGCTGCCACCGCCGCCCCAGGATGATCCGCCACCGCCCCAGATGATGACCGGAGCGATACCGCCGCGCCGGTGCTTGCGCCCGCCGCCGTTTGTCGAGCGGATCATGGGCAGAAATACGAAAAAGATCAGGAACAGAATGAAGATAATTGCGCCGAACGGTATGCCTTCGTCCTTGCCCTGACGTTGCTGCGCCGCTTGCGCAATTTTGGCGGCTTCGTCGGCCGGCAACTCAAGTTGCGTGACGATGCGGTCGACTCCCGCATTGATTCCGCCCGCAAAATCGCCCGCCTTGAAAAGTGGTGTGATGTCATTGCGAATGATCGTTGATGACAGGCCGTCGGTCAGGACGGGTTCAAGACCATAGCCAACCTCGATACGCAGTTTGCGTTCATTTGGCGCGACGATCAGGATGGCGCCATTGTCTTTTTCGGTCTCGCCTTTGCCGTCCTGTCCAATCGCCCATTGGCGACCAAGACGATATCCATAATCGGATATTTCATAGCCTTCGAGGCTGCTCAATGTGGCCACCACCAATTGCCGCTTGGTGCGCGTTTCCAGCCCTTGCAACTTGGCGGTCAACGCCGCCTCTTGCTGCGGATCGAGCAGATTTGCCTGATCGACAACGCGCCCCGAAAGCTTGGGAAAGTTTTGCGCAAACGCTGCCTGACCGGTGAAGGCCAAAAGCAGCGCTGTCAGCAGGCCAAGGGCCTTTTTCATGTGTGTAATCCCAAAAGGGGTTAAGTTGCGGGCGCCATATCAAGCTTAGGTGCTGTTTCAGCGCCTTGCGTGGTGGCTTGATATGGGATCATCGGTTGCGCGCCGTGAATGATTTTCGCGCCGATGATATCGGGGAATGTGCGGATGGTGGTGTTATACCCACGCACCGCCTCGTTATAATCGCGCAAGGTGATGCGCACCCGGTTTTCCTGACCTTCAAGCTGATCCTGTAATTTCAGATAGCCCTCTTGGCTCTTCAACTGCGGATATTGCTCAACCGATACGAGGAGCCGCGAGAGGCTGCCCGACAATTGGTTTTGCGCGGACTGGAAAGCCGCCATCTTGGCCGGGTTGGCTAGATCATCAGGATTGACCTGAATATTTGGCGATGTCGCGCGCGCACGGGCCTCGATGACTTCGGTCAGCGTCTTGTTTTCCTGAGCAGCTGCGCCTTTGACGACATTTGCCAGATTTGGAATAAGGTTGGCGCGCTCTTGAAACGCAGCCTGAACGTCGGCCCATTTTGCCTTGGCATTTTCCTCAGCGGTCGGAACACTGTTGATACCGCAGCTTGCAAGAGAGAGTGCCGCAGCCGTTAATAGCAAAGATTTTACAACTTGGTTACGCATCGAAAGAGCTCCTCCAACGGGCTGTCGCCCAGATTTCAGCCGTTTAACCGGCGTGTATTACATTCATAAGGCGCAGGTGCAGGTTACGCAATGTCTGCTATCGTTTGTGCATGCAAAATGGCATGTTTTCGGTGACCGGCACTGTAAAGGGATGCGCCGCCCAAAGGGTGTGACGATAAATTTATTTCGCTTTGACGCTATTATCTGATTTATTGTGAAGATGGATTCAGGGGCGGCGGAATGAACGTCGCTCACATGACTTTGATCAAAAATAATTTGTGGGGGAGCAAGATGAAAAAATGGATATTCGGTATATTGATTGTGACTGCAGCTGCGGCTGGCGGTTTCTGGGCCAGCGCGGACAAGGATATGAAAGCGCTCATCTCTCACCTGCCGACGGACGCTAACGTGCTTTTCTGGAGCGTAGAGCAGCGCGATGCCGGTTTCCGCGCATTGGACCGCATTCCCATATTGGCGAAATCGAACATCATCAAAGCCGGTGATACGGTCTATCCAATGCCCAAGGGCGATCCGCTGACCATTGATATGGATGTCGATGCCTATATGAAGGCGCAGCGCACGGCTGGCCTCGTCATTGTCCAAGATGGCAAGATCCGTGTTGAAAAATATGGTCTCGATTTTGACGCACAGGGCAAGTGGACAAGCTTCTCTGTTGCCAAGTCCTTCACCTCGACGCTTGTCGGCGCGGCCATCAAGGATGGCTACATCAAAAGCGTCGACGACATGGTCTCGACCTATATTCCCGACCTTAAGGGCTCTGCCTATGACGACGTGACCATCGCGCAGCTGCTGACGATGACGTCGGGCGTAAGATGGAACGAGGATTATGCTGATCCCAAATCCGACGTCGCATTGTTCAACCTGCACAAGCCCGAAAAGGGCATGGATGTTACGGTAAGCTATATGCGCAATCTGCCGCGTGAAGCACCCGCCGGAACGAAGTGGGTATATAAGACCGGCGAAACCAACCTGATCGGCGTGTTGGTCAGCTCTGCTACAAAGAAAAAGCTGTCCGACTATCTGTCGGAAAAAGTCTGGGCACCTTATGGCATGGAACAAGACGCAAGCTGGCTTTTGGGTTCAACCGGGCATGAAATCAGCGGCTGCTGCATTCAAGCTTCAACCCGTGACTATGCCCGTTTTGGTGTATTCGTTTTGGGCGGTGCCAAGATAAACGGGCAGAGCATATGGCCGGATAACTGGTTGGCATCTGCAACAGTCAAAAAAGCCGACATCGGTATGGCTGGCAGGGGCTATGGTTATCAATGGTGGACTTATGATGACGGCAGCTATGCCGCCCAAGGTATTTTCGGGCAGGGCATCTTCATTGATCCCAAACGGAAGCTGATCATCGCGTCCAATAGCAATTGGCCAAAGGCGACCGATCCCGACACGGTAGGCGCAGGGCGCGAAGCGTTCTACAAGGCGGTCCAAGCTGCGGTCGATGCCGACGCGAAAAAGCGCTGAATGGAGCCTCATGTTGCGATGCACAATAATTGCGTTAAATCGCAATAAAATTGCGCCGCAACATGCGGAAAAAAGGGTCTTTTCTAAGTCC
The DNA here is from genome assembly GCA_937898535.1 of uncultured Sphingomonadales bacterium. Classification (GTDB taxonomy): domain Bacteria; phylum Pseudomonadota; class Alphaproteobacteria; order Sphingomonadales; family Sphingomonadaceae; genus Sphingorhabdus_B. Next base: position 10,165 of record CALDKP010000390.1, read on the forward strand.
CATTAATAGTCCAGCATATGCATGTTAGCGATATGCTTCTGCTGGAGAAAAATCATGGACTTGAAGACGTTTTTACACGCAGGCAGCAACCGCCGGGCCATGTTAAAAGGTATGGGCGTTGCCGCTGTTGGTTTCTCGCTGACCGGAGCCCTTGCAGGGTGCGGTGAGAAAGAAGCGAAGAAGCTGGCCAATGGCGAAGAGGCAAAGCTGAACTTCTACAATTGGGACACCTATATCGGTGAAACCACGTTGGAAGATTATAAGGACAGCGCTGGCGTAGACGTCAACATGACGCTGTTTGCCAGCAACGACGAACTGTTCGCGAAGCTGCGCGCCGGAAACCCGGGCTATGACGTCATTGTCCCATCCAACGATTTTGTAGAACGTATGGCCGCGGCCGATATGCTCATGCCGCTTGATCAGGCGCAAATCCCGAACTTCAAAAATGTTGCCAAAGATTATCAGGATGTTCCCTATGATCCGGCACGCAAATATTCGATGCCATACACGTGGTTGGCGCTTGGCATTGGCTATCGCAAGTCCAAGGTGAAGGCGGTGCCGGACAGCTGGAAAGTGCTGTTCGACAGCGATGAATATAAGGGCCGCATCGCGGTGCTGTCCGAGGCGGGCGACATGTTCCGCCTTTATGGCAAATATATGGGTAAGTCAGTGAATGACCTCACCGATGCCGATTTGAAGACCATAGAAGCTATGATGATCAAGCAAAAGCCGAACATCAAAGCCTTCCACGAGGACAATGGTCAGGACTTGTTGCTCAAGGGCGAAGTCGATGTGGTGCTCGAATATAATGGCGACATTGCGCAGGCGATGGTGGAAGATTCCGACATTGGTTTTGTCATTCCCAAAGAGGGCAGCCAGTTGAACTCCGACAATCTGTGCATTCCGAAGGGCGCGCCGCATCCGAAAAATGCCCACGCATTCATCAACTATCTGCTTGATGCCGAAGCCGGCAAAAAGATTACCGAAACCATCTTGTATCCAACGCCCAATGACGCCGCAAAGGCGCTGATGCCCGATGCGTACAAGAACAATCCTGTCATCTTCCCGCCAGCAGATGTTTTGGCGAAATGCGAATATGCAAAGTTCAATCCAGAGCTTCAGCCAAAATATGAGGAGGCGTTCACCCGCGTGCGGGCGGCCTAAAATATGTCGGGGGCGCTGCAAGACTGGAAAAGCCAGAAGAAACCATTTGCCGCCGTTGTGACGGCACCTGTGTTCTGGCTCGCCCTTTTCTTTGTGGCGCCCATGGCCATCGTTTGGCTGTACAGCTTTGGCCAGAATGCCGGGCCTGCTGACATTGAAATTTCAGGTACGCTCGACAATTACAAGCGCGCGACCGAATGGCTGTATGTATCGATTTTCCTGAAAAGCTTTGCGGTCGCGGCGCTCACCACGCTCTTGTGCCTCATCATCGGCTTTCCTGTGGCCATGGCGATTACCTTCGCCGCGCCGAAATGGCGGCCGTGGTTGCTGCTTGGCATCATGCTGCCCTTTTGGACCAACCTGTTAATCCGCACTTATGCGTTGATGGCGCTGATGGGCAGCAACGGATATATGAACAAGGGTCTGGGCGGACTGTGGGAAGGCGCAAGTTGGCTGCGTACACTTGTCGGCATGCAGCCGCTTGAGGCGTGGACGCCCGTGCAGTTGCTCTACAACAATTTCGCGGTCGTGCTTGGGCTGGTCTACGTCCATCTGCCATTCATGGTCTTGCCGCTCTATTCCGCGCTCGACCGGCTGGACAAAAGCCTGATTGAGGCCAGCCTCGATTTGGGGGCAGGGCATTTCAAAACCTTCATGCAGATCGTGGTTCCGCTGGCCGCGCCGGGCATTGTCGCGGGCGTGATGATTACCTTGATCCCTGCACTTGGCGCCTATTTGACCCCGGACCTTATGGGTGGCACGGACAGCCAGATGATTGCCAATGTGATTGAGCGCCAATTCAAACGTGCGAATGACTGGCCATTTGGCGCTGCGCTTTCGTTCCTGCTGATCTACGCGATGTTCATTCTGATTGCCTTCCAATCGATGCGTGCGAACAAAGTGAAGGAGGCGTGATCATGTTCAATCGCACCCCCATCGCGCCGTTGGAATATACCAGAAAGCTGTGGATGCGCAGTTGGGTCGGATTGACCATGCTGTTTCTATACGCGCCGCTCATTGTATTGATGGTCTTCAGTTTTAACGACAGTAAGCGCAATGTCGTGTGGAAGGGCTTTACCCTCAAATATTATGAGAAAGCGCTGAACAACGACAGTCTGGTGGAGGCGTTGGTCAACTCGCTTACCATCGCGGCGCTCGCGACCATCGTCAGCCTTGTGATTGGTGCGCTTGCGGCAGTTGCGCTGTGGCGGTTCCGGTTTCCGTTCAAGGGGCTGGTCGAAGGGACCATGTCCCTGCCGATTATCGTGCCTGAGATTTGTCTGGGCGTCGCATTTTTGATCTTTTTTGCGAAAGTCGACTGGCCAACCGATTTGCCATGGCCGCTTAATCTCTCCGCGATCACGATTGCGCATATCACATTCTGTTTCCCATTCGTTGCCATGGTTGTGCGTGCGCGCTTGGCGAGCTTTAACAAGGAAGAGGAAGAGGCTGCAAAAGACCTTGGCGCGACGGAATGGCAGGCGTTTCGTGATGTCCTGCTGCCGCACATACGACCCGCGCTGGTGGCAGGGGCGCTTTTGGCTTTCACGCTTAGCCTTGATGATTTCGTCATCACCTTTTTCACCAGTGGTCCGGATACGATTACCTTCCCGGTGAAGGTATATTCCATGGTCCGTTTCTCGGTCACGCCAGAGGTGAACGCCGCGTCGACAATCCTCATCCTCCTTACTGTCATCCTGACCTTCATCGCGCTGAAATTGCAGGGCGTGAAGGGCATTGCGGAAACCCATTAGAGATCATTTTTATGACCCAAGCCCAACAGCCCATCATTCAAATCCGCAATGTGTCCAAACGCTTTGGCAAGGTGACCGCTGTCGATAATATCAGTCTGGATATTCTCGCAGGTGAATTCTTCGTTCTGTTGGGACCGTCCGGCTGCGGCAAAACTACGCTGCTGCGGATGATAGCGGGCTTCGAAATGCCGACTGAGGGGCAGATCATTATCGACGGGCAGGATATGAGCCTTGTGCCGCCGAACAAGCGGCCAGTGAACATGGTATTCCAAAGCTACGCCGTTTTCCCGCACATGAACGTCACCGAAAACCTGAACCTGGCGCAGATCAAGGTGCTGGGGCGCAGCGTGGACGACGCCAAGGCGCGCGGCCTGAAGATGTTGGACCGCGTGGGCCTGATGGTGCACAAGGACAAGTTCCCGGGCCAGCTGTCCGGCGGCCAGCAGCAGCGGGTGGCCATCGCCCGGGCGCTGGCCATGAGCCCCAAGCTGATGCTCTTCGACGAGCCGACCAGCGCACTCGACCCGGAGCTGGTCGGCGAGGTGCTCAAGGTCATGCGTGACCTGGCCCAGGGCGGCATGACGATGATCGTGGTCACCCACGAGATGGGCTTCGCCCGCGAGGTCGCCTCCAAGGTCTGCTTCCTCTATGAGGGCGTGGTCCACGAGGAAGGGCCGCCTGCGCAGATCTTCGGCGACCCGAAGCAGGAGCGCACGCGCGCCTTCCTCAAGCGCATCATCGAGGCGGGCCGCCTCTAGCCGTGTGAGGCGAAGACGCTCGTCGTGCCATCGGCCGCGACCGTGGGAGCGCCGCCCGGTTGAAGCGTCGTGAACAGACCACCGATCAAAATCTTGCCGTCGGACTGGAGGGCGATGACGGCGACCGAGGAGTTGGGCTCCGGATCGAAGGCGGTGTCGAGAGTGCCATTGGCGTTGAGGCGGAGAAGGTTCG
>CALDKP010000391.1 GCA_937898535.1 uncultured Sphingomonadales bacterium
TGGACGGCACGAGGCGTCGCGCGGGCTTCGGTCTCTGTCATCCCGACGCCGGCGATTGGCGGATTGCTGAACACCGCAGTCGGTATGCAGTCATAATTCACCGTACGCGGATTGTTGCCAAATACGCTGTCAGCAAAAGCATGGCCTTCGCGGATCGCAATGGGTGTGAGCTGTACCCGATTGGTGACATCGCCCACGGCATAAATGCTGGGCACATTCGTCCTATTGTCTTCGCCAACCTGTACCGAACCATCCTTACCAAGCGCGACGCCAGCGTCTTCAAGGCCGAGGCCTTTGCTGTGCGGCGTCCGACCAATGGCCCAAAGGAGCAGATCGGTTTCAATCGTCTCGCCTTGGTTGGTTTCTATCACCAAGCTGCCATCATCCTGCTTGGTGATAGATTTGAAGCTACAGTTGAAACGAATATCGATGCCCTTATGGCCGCTAATGTCCACAAGGCGGTCGACAATTTCGTCATCATAGCCGCGCAAAATGCGGTCGCCGTGGGTCACGAGGCTGACTTTGACGCCAAGTTCATTGAAGATACCGGCAAACTCGTTCGCGATATAGCCGCCGCCTGCGATCACCGCCCGTTTAGGCAGTTCGGGCAAGCTGAACACTTCATTTGACGTGATGCCGTGCCCCGCCCCGGCTATTTCAGGAACCGATGGCCAAGCGCCCGTGGCGATGAGGATATAGGCCGCAGAAATCTCGCGCCCGCTTGCCAAGCGTACGCTGTTGAGTCCCGTCACAATCGCGCGTTCGCGAAATACCTCGACCTTGTTGTTGCCAAGCGTCTGGCCGTAAAGACCTTCCAAACGGTTCACCTCCGCTGCGACATTGTCGCGCAAGATGTTCCAATCGAACGTCGCGCCTGCCGTGTTCCATCCGAAACGTTGCGCATCGTGCAGATCTTCGGCGAAATGGGATCCATACACGAGCAGCTTTTTGGGAACACATCCCCGGATAACGCATGTGCCACCAACGCGATGTTCCTCCGCAACCGCGACACGCGCGCCGTGCGAAGCCGCTATCCGCGATGCACGAACGCCGCCCGAACCAGCGCCAATGACAAACAGATCATAT
>CALDKP010000392.1 GCA_937898535.1 uncultured Sphingomonadales bacterium
GTTTCTGTTGATCCCCGATGACCGCCGCTTCATTCCGATGGATGGAGCCAGCAACGACGAAGCGATGGCAAAAACGAAATTGCCGATCACCGAATTATTCAAACCCGGTGTGGCGAAACAAACAATCTTGTTGGCTACAATGACGGGACTGAATTTTTTTGCGTATCAGGCATTTACTGGCTGGGCGACAACTTATCTGAAAGAAGACCGAGCCATTCCGGATACGATCGTTGGGGATGTGGTGGGCTGGCAGTTTATCGGGGCAGCCATTGGTGGCCTCGTCTGGGGCTTCATTAGCGACCGTTTTGGTCGTCGCAACGCTGCATGGGGGTTTGTTGCTGCAGCGGTAATCATCCCTGTTTATTTGTTTGTACCGATGCCTATTGGCCTGCTTGAACTCACAGGCTTTACCTATGGTGTTATGTTGTCCTGTAGCGCGATCTGGGGACCGTGGCTGTCAGAGCTATACCCGCCGCATTTGCGATCAACTGCCGCATCGATTTTCAACTGGGGCCGTGTCATCAGTATGACCGCACCGCTTATTACTGCGCCACTCGCAGAGGCCTTCGGTCGCGCCCCCGTAATGAGCTTGGCTTCAATTAGCTTTCTGGCTGCAGCAGTTATTTGGTTACGTATGCCTGAAACGGTGGCGCGGCGGAGTTAGCCTTGAAGCGGATAGTCCACTCCCGGCTTAATTCCGGTCATGATGACGAAACGAATAAGGTGCTCTCCGCTGCGGCAGCTTTTAGGCGACCGTCACCACCTTCTGAACGACGACAATTGGGCGCAAAGCAGACCTTCCTTTTGGAATAAGCGAAGGACCTGTTGAGCACCGGAATCACACTCCCCCTATCCTTGCAAACTGCACGCCCCGCGATCGCGTATCAAAGTGCCAGCTTAGAAACTGGCTGATGGAGTCGACCTGATCATCGTGACGGCCGTGCGGAAAACTCGCGATCTCGGCCCGAAAATCCTCAAGCCAAGACGCCCGCTCAGGTAGCCAAACATGGCCAGCTTCAATGCGGGCTGATTGCGCATGGAGCCGCGTGATCTTGTCATCCCTTGGTAGAAACGCGGTTGGATACGGGATGCCATGATGCTCTGAGCGAAGCTGCTGGATGAGGGATGTTCCTGACCCTTTGTCTTCAATGATGATATTGCGGGCGTTCCATTGAATCGCCAGTTCGACAATACGCCGCTTTAGCGATGGAAAATCCCGCCGGGCCCGATCGACATCGAGAAGATATAAGTCGCCCCCTGCTACGCCCCATGTTGTGCATACGCTAAAGTCATGCTGTTCATCCGCCTTTGAGGCTGTATCCCATGACTGGCAGATGGTCATTGCATGTTGTGGTGGCGGAACCGCGAAGCGCTTGAACCAGGCCCACTTCACAACTTCGCCGTCGGGCGGAACTGGGCACTGTTGGTACTGCGCGGAGAATATCGTCGATCCTAGTGCCAGCTTAAGCCCTTCAAGGACCGCCAGCGGTTCACGCATAGGATGGAGGATGTCACCTGCGGTGCGTTCATGCACCTTGCCTGGTCCTATGGGGACCTGCGTATCCCCGTCGGCAATGGCCGGCAATCGGAGTGTAACCCAATCATCAAGCTCCTCAACATGCCCTGCCAGGTCATCCATATGCAGGCGCTGCTGGACAAGAATGATTGCATCGTTAGCCTTGTTGTTAAGCCGGGACAGAAGGGTCCGGCTGTACCATGCATTGACGGCCTCACGCTTTGTCTGCGACATCGCATCTTCAGGCTTGAGCGGATCATCGATGATAATGAGATTGCCACCGCGACCCGTAAGCGTTCCACCAACAGATGTTGCATAGCGGTAACCACGCTTGGTGGTTTCGTAATTGCTTTCCTGGTTTTTATCAGCGCTGAGCCGTGTTTCAGGAAAGAGCGCTTTGTACCAGGGCGCCTGCATGACGGCACGGCAATCCGCTGCGTGCTTTGCCGCAAGGTCGTTGGAATAACTGACCGTAATGATCTTGGCGGTCGGATCATGGCCAAGGACAAAGGCTGGGAATGCGACGGAAGCGCAAACAGACTTAAGCGAGCGCGGCGGCACCTCAATCTTAAGCCGCCGGATCTTGCCGATCCGGACCAACTCCAGATGATAACACAGGGCCTCAAGGTGCCAATTGGGCAAGAACTGTTCACCCGGGCTCACGGTCGTAAATGCCTTTCGCGCAAAGCTATGCAAATTGCGACGCAGCAGAGCATCGAGAAGCCGGCTATCCATTGCGCTCATCGCTATGTCCCCCAATGTCAAACAGACCTGCATCCCGCAGGATTGCCGCATCTTCGGCTAGCAGCGCGCTCAAGCTTTCCTGTCCCTTGTCGTCGGCATGGTTAACTTGATGCAGATTGATCAGCAGCTGCAAAGATTTGTGGTCTCCGCCCAGCGCCTTTTCACGAACCCGCCAGACAAGTGCGGTCATCGTGCTCACATTTTTGCGCCGACCGTTGACCGTTACGGGCACCGGCATTGCCATGGCCCGCGCAATCTCGCTGGCAAGGTTGCGTTGACCCTTTGGGCGCCCCTTGGGGTTACCTGAATGGCCAGGCTTAAAGCGGCTGTGCACTGGCGGTCTGCCATAGCCCACCTTGCCTTCGTCGTTGTCGTCGGTGTCAGACATTGTCGCCCCCCATCCCGGCTGATTGGGCACGCTGCGTAAATGATTGGCCTGTTGGCACGTGAACCGGTGCTTCACCAAAGGTGGCTTGATAGCGCCGCAAGATCACGTCGCAGTACAGCGGATCGAGTTCGATAAGGCGCGCTGTCCGTCCGCTATGGGCAGCAGCAATCAACGTCGTGCCAGAGCCCCCGAACCCGTCAAGCACAATCTCGCCTGGATCGCTGGCATCGCGCAAAATGTCGCAGATGAGGTCCAGCGGTTTAACCGTCGGGTGCCAGCCAAGCTCCTCCGCGCGCCCCGCCTTGAACGTGTTAGCCCCGGCATAGGTCCATAGGTTCGAACGGTGCCGGCCATTGGCGCCGAGCTCGACATTGTTAACATGCGGACGCTTACCCTTTTTGAAGACGGCGACCAGCTCATGTTGGGAGCGATACAGGGAACCCATACCCGCATTGCTCTTTGCCCAAACGCACAGGTTAAGCCAGTCATCATAGACAGCCTGGCCGGCACTCAAAAGTTCGGGCAGATGCCGCCAGTCCATAAACACATAGTGCAACGACCCATCGCGGCTCGCCTTCGCCATGGCTTCCAACGACCCGCATAGGAACTGCGTAAATTCGTTTGAACTCAGCTCCCCTGAACCTTGAACAAACTCGCGGTGTTTATTGCGACCAAGTCCCGAAACATGCCCACCGATCTTCACATTATAGGGCGGGTCAGTAACCACGAGGCGGGCCTTCTCGCGGCCCATTAGCTGGCTGTAGCTCGCAAGATCCAAAGCATCCGCACATAAAAGGCGATGCTGACCCAGTTGCCACAAATCACCAAGTTGGCAGACTGCCCGGCCCATGACAGGCTCTTCGATACCGTCGTCTTGGACTGGAGTGGCGCCAGCATCGATGATGAGTTCGACTTCACGCAATTCAAAGCCGGTGAGTGTTACGTCAAATTCAAGCGCACCAAGTTCGCCAAACTCAATTGCCAGCAGCTCCCGGTCCCATCCGGCTTTCTCGGCCAGCCGATTGTCGGCAATAACATAAGCACGCTTTTGGTCTTCGGTCAGCCAATCCACGCACAGGGTGGGAACCTCGGAAAGCCCTAATATGCGCGCAGCGGCCAGTCGGCCGTGTCCCGCGATCACTTCGCCCGACGAATCAACCAGCACTGGATTGGTAAAACCAAACGTGGTGATGCTCCGGGCCAGTTGCCGCAGCTGCTTCTTGGAATGGGTGCGTGCATTGCGGGGAGCTGCACGCAGGGTCTCGATACGAGTAAGTTTAGCTTGAGGAAGGCACACGTGCGCCGGACGCAATGATGGTGGCATGGCAAATCGCCTTTTCGAACAGAGGAATGAGAGTTCCGAACTTCGCAATGACGTCCACAGGACACGGCTGGCCGAACCAGACTGTCATTGCTCACACTTCGGTCGAGGCTCAGCCTCTCATCGGAAGGCACAACCTTCCTGTGTTCGTCGGAGCGATCCCCGAGTGGAGGGCTCAGCCCCCAATCCCAATCAAGCTCTGCTATAAAAGGGATCAATCATCCTTTGATGACTGGGTTCGGCGTACACGTCACCGCGATGCCGCGCAAGTAGCGCCGATCAATTTTTTCATCGTAAATCTCTGAAAATACAAAGAAGATTTTACAATTTCCCTGTTACGGCGAAATGAATTCCCTGTTTTTTATTATGCGAATTTGCGTGCCCAAGGCACGGAAACCTTCATTGCCTAACAGGATCAGCAGCAATTCAGGCGCCCAAAATTGAAATATTCCCTGAAAAATCCCATGAATCAGGGAAGGTCTGACCAGAGACCCGTTCCTACCAGACTGCACCACGCACCAGAATTTGCCTTATTTTCAAACACTTTAGTGAAAGGGAAATAATGGCGTCGGATTTATCCGCGCAGCAACTCGCACGAATTTCCGCCACATTTGAAGCGTTGCTCGTACAATCCGCACCCTGCCGCCGCTGCGCCTGATTCCATCGCGTTTACCTGCGATGCTGTTTTGGTTTGGGATGGCGGCGGGCCGATCACCTGTGCCGACGGCCGCAGGATCCGGCTTGCCGGAATCAACACGCGCGAAATCGACGGGACGTGCCGCAAGTGCCACCCGTGCGATCGCGTGCTCGGAACCGTCGCGCGCGATGCGCTGGCGCCGCTGCTGGGCGGAAGTCGCGGCACCACCGCCGACGGGCATATTCGCGTGTCGGCGCGGCTGTCGTGCAATGTCACAGGCTTTAGCTACGGTCGCGTGACCGCGTTCTGCCGCAATACGCGCGGCACCGATTTAAGTTACGCGGCGGACCAACAACGCCCTACTTAACCATGCCGTAAGGCAATGACTGGCGATGGCTTTTCAAGTTCCGCAAGGCACAAGGCACCAACGATGCCCGCGTCCTGCCCAAGGCTTGGCTCGCAAACAAAATGATCGGATTCAATGTCCTCAGGAGCATAGCCACCCAAATGGTTCAACATTGCAGCGCGGGTTGCTTCGATCAAGCCGGGGGTTTTGCAAACGCCGCCGCCCAGAACGATACGCTGCGGTGACAAGGTGAGTACAAGGTTCGCGCAAAGCTGTCCCAAATAGTCGGCAATCAAGTTATGCTCGGTACTGCCAACGGAAAAATGGCTGAGGGACTTTCCGAAGCGCGCCAATATTGCTGGACCGGCGGCAAGACCCTCTGCACAACTAGGGTGGAAACGGCAGCACGACGGAGCGACATCGTTGCTATGTCTTTGCAAAGCGATATGGCCAATCTCTGGATGAAGCAGCGCGGGAAGCGGTTTGCCGTGGCAGATGATAGCTCCCCCGATGCCGGTTCCGACAGTTAGGTATATGCCAAGATCATATCCTCTCAATGCCCCCAAAACAGCCTCGGCTATACCCGCGGATGCGACATCGGTTACAATATTAGGTGTAAGTCCAATGGCTGAACCTAGAGCTGTAGCAAGATCAAAATCACTCCATCCCGGTTTGTTGGTCTGCAGCAACCGGCCATAATTTTCTGCCGTTCGGGCAACTACAATAGGACCAAATGCGCCGACGCCTAGCGCTTCAATCTGCCCGATCCCGTCGCGATGCGACCGAAAGAATTCGGCGATTTGAGGAACCAGATATTCCGGAGCGACCGTTGGCAGGCTGGTTCGTTCCAAAACCGTGCCATCGTCGTAGCCAACGGCAACCAATGACTTGGTGCCGCCCAGTTCAATCCCGCCCACCAAGCGTTTTTCAGGCATGTGCGATTCCACTTTCCTGCTTGGCAACGACGCGTGCAATCATGGGTCGAGCCGCCAGCAACGCTACTACCGCTGCCAGATATAGCCCAGCCATCATAGCGAAACCAGCAGCAAGGCCCGTATAGACGGCAATTGCAGGGAGCACGACTGTGGTTATTCCGGCGCCGAAAAAGCCCAGCATAGTCATCAGTCCCGCCGCTGTCGCCCGTGCTTCGGCGGGCATTACATCATGCATTGCAGCGTAGATACAACCATCAAATAGCCCTTTGCCAAAACTGGTGGCGAACAGCAGAAACCCGACCAGTGGGACGGACGTAACCAGAGGGAAAGGTAACAGGAATAGCGCCGCACATGTCAATCCAATGGCCAGAACGGTGAAGCGCCCGACCGAACTTTTTGCGGCGAATTTATCCGCCATAAATCCACCAACCAACACCGAGAAAAAGCCTGCAGTCGTGATCATCACTGGGCCCACTAGAGCGCTGTCAGCTAAATTTAGGCCCAGTACGTCGTGCGCATAAGTGTTGCACCAGTTCAGCACTGCAGAAGACGCAGCGGTAGCAAGGAAAAATACGCCACATAATAACAGCGCAGCGGGATTTTTGAGGATCACTCCAATAGGCTCAGCGCGCTTTATTTCGCTTGCCCGAACCTCTGTGGGCGCATCGTCGCGCAGCAATTTGAAAAGAATTGCCATGACGACAAACCCAAGCGCCGCAAAGATAACGAATGGTGCCGACCAGCCATAACTGTCCGCAAGCTTTCCAGCTACCCATCCGCCAATACCGCCGCCAGCAAATACAGCTGTCTGATGAAAAGATAGGGCACGACTGCGCATGCTTGGCTTGTGCCATGCACTGATCAATGCCGTTGCGGTTGGATAATAAGTCGATTCCCCAATCGCCACGAGTGTCCGCATACCCAACAGCATCGCAAACCCGGTGGCAAAGGGCATAATTCCGGTAGCCATGCTCCAAAAGATCAATCCAAAGATGATCATGTTTCGACGTCTTACGCTGTCGCCAACCCTCCCAAAAACAAAGGCGCAGACGGCGTAAGTCCAAAAGAAGGTGGTATCGATTATGCCAAGCTGAATATCCGTGATGTCAAAAGCATCACGCAAAAGCGGTTTGACCGAGTTCAGGATCGACCGGTCTGCGGCATTGAGGAAGGAGACCATCCACAGCAGGCCGATCAGAATCCATGGATAGTTATCTGGTGCAGGTTTACGCTGTATTTCAGTCACGCAACGTCCCCTTTGCTGCACCAAGCTAACCACATCGCTGCCGTCCACGAAAAATCTGGTCCGCCGGAACCACTGCCATCTTCCGGGCTAAAGCTCTCATAAAATCCGGATTTTTTTATCAAGCTTGCGCTATCAGTGCAGATCCGGTCTGCCCATACATTATGGCCCGCCTCTGCGAGACCTTGTGCCACCATATAGCTTACCACCAGCCAGATCGGGCCGCGCCAGTAACGTTTGTGATCATATGCACGGCTTCCTGCTTCCAGACTTGGCACCAGATAGGTCGCGCTTCCAGTAATGCGCTCAAGCGCCGCAATCAAACGGGCGCGCTGCGTGCTATTTCCAACGCCTGCATAAAATGCGAGGAAGCTGGCGTTCGTTACCAAGCCGCTGCTTTGGTCGGTGGTGGCATCACGGCTGCAATAGGCGCCTGCGTCTTCGTTCCAGAGCCAATCCATCCCTTTTTCAGAGAGCGCAATCCGCGCCTCAAGTTCCGCAATGACCGCTTCGTCACGCATCGCCTTTGCCATGACCAGCAAATCACGGTTGGCGCGCAGCAACTCCATCGACATGCCGACATCGATCATGCGGAATGGTCCATTGTCCGCTATTTCACGGTGGTTCCAGCCGCAGTTGCGGCCAAATTGCAAAATCGCGACATAGCGATCATATTCATTTTGCGTTGGCCGCATAGCCGCATCGACATGTCCGGTGTCGCGGCGTTGATAATCGCCGACATTCGATGTGTCGACACGCGCCAGTGCATCGTCCCATTCGCTGCTGTTGTCACGCCCGGTTTCCCAGTTGTGCGTCACCATTACCAGCCCGTTAGCTTTAGGGTCACGAAATGTATGAAACCAGCGGTGGCTTTTCAGGCAAGCCGCATACAGGCGGCGCATGCGCGGATGCGCCGGGTCGGCCCCTTCATCTTCCCATAATTTGCGGACAATGGTTGCAAGAACAGGGGGCTGGGTTATGCCAGAGGTAGCGGGCGTCTTTCCCGTTGCCCAAACCGACGGCCCGGGAAAATAGCCGGGATCATCCTTGTGAAAAATAATGTGCGGGATCATCCCGTCATCCCACTGGCCCGAAATCAGCGTTTCTATTTCTTGCCACGCCCGATCCCGGTCAAATTCCGCAAAGCCGAGCGCAACAAAGGCGGAGTCCCAATTCCACTGATATGGATAAAGCCCATGCGTAGGAACGGTGTAGCCGCCACGGTCATTGCGAACCAGGATGTCGCGTGCTTGTGCGTTCAGGTCGGTCATTGGGAAGATCCTCTCACGGCGATCATTCGGATGTCATTTACATTGGTGCGGGTCGGACCGGTCATGATCAAGCCGCCCAGTGATTTGAAAAGATCATAGGTGCGGTTACTGGCCAGCGCTTCGGCACAAGCGGCGTGCGCGGCCCATGCGGCATCTATGTAGCCGCCGGCATTATCCTCACTGCCGTCAATGCCATCGCTATCGCCGGCAAATGCCTGAATTGGATCGGACGGGTCGAGCGCGGACAAAAGCCCGGTAAGATATTCAAGATTGGGTCCGCCGCAGCCATCTTTGCGTGCGCCACTGACTGTCAATTCGCCGCCGGACAACAGCAGATGGTTTCCCGGTTGGTTGATCATTCCCTGTGCATGCATTGCGTGTGCTTTTCCTGTCGTTGCCGCATCACCCGTGAGCCTCTCGCCAAGATTAATCACATTCCAGCCATCAGCACATGCGCGTGCCGAGACGGCATCAAGGGCATGAGAGTTCGTGGCCAGCATGTGTACGGGATGCACGGGGACGGCGGGAGGATGATTGGCATGGATCGCAGCTATTATGTGCGGCGCGACGTGCCAGCCTGACCCTTCAAGAATGGCGATTGCTTGTTCGGGAACGAATGCGGCAGCAACGCTTGGTCCCGATGCGATTAACGCCGGATCGTCATTGGCAACATCAGAAATGGCATATGTCAAAAGCTCCGCCCCGCGCCCACCGGCGACTGCCGCCAATCGACCGCCCTTGACGCGCGAGAGGTGGCGGCGGACGAGAT
>CALDKP010000393.1 GCA_937898535.1 uncultured Sphingomonadales bacterium
GCATGAGCCAAAGCGAAAGGACCAATGGCGTTAACAGCGCGCCCAACGTAGCCGACATGAACATCATCACGACTATCCAGCTGATGGTGCGCGCTGCCATTGGTCCGGCCCGCGCAGCTTCCGCGCTTTTGACTATTCCAGTGATAACCAATGCGACCACCAACGGAACAACAGTCATGCGCAAGCCGTTGAGCCATAATGTTCCCACAATATCGAGGATCAAATCCAGCTTTTCGCCAGCGGCAGGTGATAGCGCGGTCACGAAAATGCCGAGGGCAAGGCCAATAACAAGGGCGATAAGAATACGGGTAGCGTTTGACATAGGATCGGGTCTTGCCAGCGCATCGCTCCCTATGCAAGGGAGAGGCTTAGCAGCGTGGAAATTCACAACGTGAACCGCAGAATGGCAGGAACCAAAATGGCGCGCAAATATTTCGGGACGGATGGCATCAGAGGGCGCACCAATATTGGCGCGATGACACCGGAAATGGCGATGAAGGTTGGCCAGGCTGCAGGCACGCACTTCCTGCGCGGTGGGCATAAGCACCGCGTCGTCATTGGGAAAGATACGCGCCTGTCGGGCTATATGATCGAAAACGCGCTGGTGGCTGGATTTACCAGCGTAGGCATGGATGTGGTCCAGTTTGGTCCGATTCCCACCCCCGCCGTTGCGCTCCTGACGCGGTCCATGCGGGCAGACCTCGGCGTGATGATCTCTGCCAGCCATAATCCCTATGAAGACAATGGTATTAAGCTGTTTGGACCCGACGGATATAAATTATCTGATGCCGATGAACGGGCGATTGAAGCATTGCTCGACGAGAAACTGACGCTTGCTGACGCCCCGGATATTGGCCGTGCGCGTCGTATCGAAGACAGCCGTGGACGGTATATCCATGCCGTGAAGGCGTCGGTGCCGGAACATATCCGTTTTGATGGACTGCATGTCGTGCTCGATTGCGCAAATGGCGCAGCGTATCAGGTCGCGCCTACCGCAATTTGGGAACTGGGTGCCAAGGTTACGTCAATCGGCGTTGAGCCAAATGGAAAGAACATCAACGACAAGGTTGGGTCAACGCATGTTGCGACGCTTCAGGAAACCGTTGTTGCATCGGGCGCGGATATTGGGATTGCGCTTGACGGTGATGCCGACCGATTGATCGTTGTCGATGAACATGGCCAAGTGGTTGATGGTGACCAGATCATGGCTCTGCTTGGCTGCGCCATGAGCCGCGCGGGCAAACTTACCGGCGATGGTATCGTTGCGACCGTAATGTCGAACCTTGGGCTAGAGCGCTATTTGGAGAGCCAGCATTTAAAACTCATCCGTGCAAAAGTGGGTGATCGCTATGTCCTCGAAGAAATGCGCAAGCACGGCATCAACGTCGGTGGCGAACAATCGGGGCATATGATCCTTTTGGATCATGCGACAACTGGCGACGGCACGATCGCTGCGCTTCAAGTGTTGGCGCAACTCGTCGAGAGCGGGAAGCCAGCCAGTGAAGTGCTGCACCTGTTCGATCCCGTGCCGCAGCTTTTAAAGAATGTCCGCTTTTCGGGTGGGAAGCCACTCAATGATGCCCGCGTTCAGCAGGTTATAGCCGATGCTGAAGCCGAATTGGCTGGCAATGGCAGGCTTGTCATTCGCCCATCGGGTACCGAACCCGTCATCCGCGTCATGGCGGAGGGAGATGACGCCGCACAGGTCGAGCGGATTGTTGACGGCATATGTGACGCTGTGAGGGCAGCTGCGGCCTGATGCCTCACAACGCACCTGCGCGCATACTGATCATCGCTGGGTCCGACAGCGGCGGCGGCGCTGGTATTCAGGCGGATATTAAGACGGTAACCATGCTCGGCGGGCATGCGATGACGGCGATTACGGCAATCACCGCGCAGAACACGCTGGGTGTCGATGCGGTGCATATGGTGCCAACGCAGATGGTCATGGACCAAATCGCGGCCGTCGTGAGCGATATTGGCGTGGACGCCGTAAAAATCGGCATGATTGGAAATGCTGCGACGGCACATGCCGTTGCAGACAGTCTTTCGGAGCTGTCATGTCCGATCATATTCGACCCTGTTATGGTGGCAACGAGTGGCGCTGTGCTGGCTGATGCCGATACCATCTCCGCATTTGAGCGCCTTATGGGAATTGCGACACTGACGACGCCCAATCTGCCCGAACTGCAGGCGCTCGGCGGAAAAGACAGATTGTTGGAGCGGCGCATATCGTTGCTTATCAAAGGCGGACATGCGGACGGCGACCAGATCGTGGATGAATTGCACGTCGCGCCGGGCCAAAGCGAAAGTTGGAGTGACGCGCGGATTGAAACGCGCAGTACCCACGGAACGGGTTGCACGTTAGCAACGGCCATTGCGACGGGGTTGGGGCAGCGAATGGAGTTGGTGCCAGCCATCGAACGTGCGCGCGTATTCGTGCGTTTGGCGCTACTCGACGCGCCTGGGCTTGGCCAAGGTCACGGGCCCATGGGGCACCAAGCCGTGCGCGAGGATGCGATGGTCGCTGGGCCTTCGCTCAATCACGTCACCGTTGGTTCCCGCAATTATGCGGCCTCGGTCGATTTTTACAAAGCGCTCGGTCTTCAACAGATCGTCGACAGCCCTGACAACGGTTACGCGCGGTTTGAAATGCCAAATGGTGTTACCTTTTCGATCCATCAAAATGATGACTGCGCAACATCGACTATAGTCTATTTTGAAAGCAAGCGGCTGGATGCATGGGTGACGGAACTCACCAGCCAAGGATATGTTTTCGAACAAATGCCGCAGGATGAAAGCTGGGGTTGGCGCGAGGCGCGGCTGCTTGATCCCGCCGGGAATATGGTGTGCCTTTATCATGCCGGCGAGAACAGACGATATCCGGCCTGGCGCATATGATTTTTGGCGTTGACGAGGCGGGGCGCGGACCACTTGCGGGGCCAGTGGTGGCTGCCGCGGTGTTATTGTGCAAGCCGCGCCCGTCTGGATTGGATGACAGCAAGAAATTAAGCGCCGCGCGCCGGGCCGAGTTGGAAGAAACCATCAAGCGCCGGTGCCAGTGGGCGGTGGGCGTGGTGGATGTTGATGACATCGACCGGTTGAACATATTCGGCGCGACGATGTTGGCGATGACGCGCGCGGTTGAGGGCTTGTGTGCCAAGATCGGGAGCGATCCAACGCAAGTGCTTGTCGATGGCAATATGACACCGTCGGGTCGTCGGCCTGAATGGCGGTGGAATGCGCGGGCCATTGTCGGCGGAGATGCCCTTGAGCCTTGCATTTCGGCGGCTTCGATAATCGCGAAAGAGCATCGTGACCGGGTGATGTGCGAAGCGGCGCAGCAGCATCAACATTATGGTTGGGAACGGAACAAGGGGTACGGAATGCCGGACCATTTGGCCGCCTTGCGTTTGCACGGACCAACGCCGCTGCACCGCAAAAGCTTCGCGCCGGTGTCACAAATGCTTTTGTTGTGAGTTTTTTGTGTCAGTGAGTCATTCGGGCAACACCACTACCTATTGAGTCCCTTCGGAATCGCAAGACTCCATATCTTGTGCCGGACTCCTTTCGTTCCACCTAAATGGCCCCAGATCGCGCGACTCGCCGTGAATCCTTATGTTATGAACGTCCTTGACCTTGCCGCCGCGCTGACTCATCGCAGCTTCATTCAGTTTTGAGGAGTGTGCCGTGGGCGTCATCGAGAAAATCAGGCCAGCAGTAAAGTCGAAGCCTGTTGAGGTCCATGACCTGCCGCGGAACCAGATTCTGCGGATGGACTGCATCGAAGCCATGCGTTCGTTGCCCGATTGCTCCATCGACATGATCTTCGCTGACCCGCCCTATAATCTTCAACTTGGCGGGGACTTGCTGCGTCCCGATAACAGCAAGGTTGACGCTGTAAATGACGAATGGGACAAGTTTGCCAGCTTTGCCATTTACGACAAGTTCACCCGCGAATGGCTTGCTGAAGCGCGCCGCATTTTGAAACCCGATGGTTCATTGTGGGTGATCGGCAGCTATCACAACATTTTCCGCGTCGGCACCGCTGTGCAGGACGCCGGATACTGGATTTTGAACGATATCGTCTGGCGTAAGTCCAACCCGATGCCGAACTTCAAAGGTACGCGCTTCACCAATGCCCATGAGACGCTGATCTGGGCATCGAAAAGCGAGAAGTCGAAATACACATTTAACTATCGTGCCATGAAGACGCTGAACGATGAGCTTCAGATGCGTTCCGACTGGTTGATCCCCATTTGCGGCGGACAAGAACGGTTGAAGCGCAATGGTACCAAGGCGCACCCAACGCAAAAGCCAGAAGCATTGCTGTACCGCATATTGCTAGCGTGCACGAAACCGGGTGACGTCGTGCTTGATCCGTTTTTCGGCACAGGGACAACAGGCGCCGTTGCGCGCCGTCTCGGTCGTGACTGGATTGGTTGTGAACGCGAGTCTGTTTATTGCGAAGTCGCTGAAGAGCGCATCGCTGCCGCACTGCCGTTGGACGAAAGCGCCATCAAAACCATGCAGTCGCCAAAATCTGCACCAAAGGTCGCCTTTGGCCAATTGGTTGAGGCTGGTTATCTGAACCCCGGCACGAAAATCTTCGATCGTAAGCGTAATTTTGAAGCCGTTGTCCGTGCTGACGGGTCTATCCTGTGCGGGGCCGTTGATGGTTCCATCCATAAGGTGGGTTCGACTATCCAAAATGCACCCAGCTGCAATGGATGGACGTACTGGCATTATGCCGCGGCGGACGGCGCGCTGAAGCCGATTGACGATTTGCGTCAGACCTATTTGCTCGCAACGGAACCATGAGCAAAATCTATCTTCGTCCCACCGGCTTTGTGGAAAGCCCTCAGCGGCACGAAGGTGAATGCTTGCGGCTCGCAGGCCATATGCTGTGGTTCTCGCAATTTGAGGTTATCCAACGAACCGCATCATCGACACATCGGCAGATGGTATCTGTCAGCCAATGGGACAAATATACGGCCGGACTTCCTGATGGAGAGCAGCAAAAGGCGGCCATATTGGTCGAGCGCATCACCGCGGCCCGGCCAGCCCTGCAAATGGGCGCGCGGACAATCAGGCTCGATCAGCCGCATGTGATGGGCATCATTAACGCCACGCCTGATAGCTTCTCTGATGGTGGGAGGAATGTTGACGTAGAAGTGGCCGCCGAAGCCGCCTTCGCGATGTCGAGCGCGGGGGCTGCGATTATCGACATTGGCGGTGAGTCCACACGCCCCGGCGCGCCACTTGTGTGGGAAGGCGATGAACTCGCCCGCGTGGAACCGCTTGTACGTAGATTGTCGGGGGCAGGGACAGCGGTTTCTATCGACACGCGTAAAGCCTCAGTCATGGAGTGCGCGGTTCGCGCTGGCGCGGCGATGATTAACGATATCTCTGCATTGCTATATGACGATCGGGCGCTTGAAGTCGCGCGCGTCAACGACGTTCCTGTTGTCCTGATGCATGCACCCAGCCAGAGCAGTGACCCGCATAAGGGTGGCATTTACGAAGATGTTGTTTGCGACGTTTTTGACTGGCTTGAACAACGCATCGCCAAAGTTGAAGCGTCGGGCATAAAGCGCGACAAAATACTCGTCGATCCGGGCATTGGCTTTGGTAAGTCGCTGACCGAAAACCTCGCGATCATTAATAATTTGTCTGTCTACCATGGACTGGGCTGCGCATTATTGTTTGGCGCGAGCAGGAAGCGGCTAATCGGCGCACTGTCCAATGAGGCGGATGCGCAACACCGTTTGGGTGGGTCCATTTTTCTGGCGATGAAGGCGGTTGAACAAGGCGCGCATATCATTCGGGTGCATGATACTGCTGAAACGGTTCAAGCCGTGCAGGTATGGCGTGGGATGCGCGATGCGGCGTTGACAGCGATCGCCTAAGCTACAGTTGTTTTGCTGCCTTGTTGATGGCTTTGCCGTCGCACAAAAAAGCACCAGATTTAGGAAGGAAACGAGATGCTCTTGAAATATGTAGTAGGTTACATCGCCACCGGCCTTGCGTTCGCGATGATCGACAGCATTTGGTTGCGCAATATGTACACGCGTCTTTACCAGCCAGAAATCGGTGAGCTGTTGATGAAGGGCGGGTTCCGCATGGGGCCAGCCATCATATTCTATATAATATATATATTGGGCATGATGATTTTTGCCGTGGGGCCCGCGCTGCATTCGGGCAAATGGCAGACCGCTCTGCTGTGGGGCGCGATGCTCGGCTTCTTTTGCTATATGACCTATGATTTGACGAACTTTGCCACGTTGAAAGTGTGGAGCACCAAAGTCACCATACTCGATATCATCTGGGGCACCTTTTTGACGGGTTCCGCGTCGCTTGCTGGATTCTGGATTACGCAGGCGTTGCTCGGCAAAAACACCTAAGCAGCGTCGCTGATCCCAAGGTCGGCAAGCTTGCGGTACAGGGTCGAGCGTCCAATGCCGAGGCGGCGG
Organism: uncultured Sphingomonadales bacterium; assembly: GCA_937898535.1. Classification (GTDB taxonomy): domain Bacteria; phylum Pseudomonadota; class Alphaproteobacteria; order Sphingomonadales; family Sphingomonadaceae; genus Sphingorhabdus_B. The sequence continues at coordinate 6,474 of CALDKP010000393.1, forward strand.
GCGACTTCTGTCATTCGGCCACGATAATGCCCGATGGCCAACCGGATGACGTCCGCTTCGATTTCTTCGAGCGGACGCATATTGCCGTCGCTTTCATAAAGCGTCACGCCGATACCGTCATTGGTCCCAGCACCGCCCGATCCGCCATTACCCGGCACGCCAACAGCCGCTGATATTTGGGGAAATTCTTCGGGGGTAAGCGCATCGCGTTCGCATAGGACCGCGGCGCGGAACAGCGCGCTCTGCAGCTGTCGGACATTGCCCGGCCAGTCATATCCGCGCAGCATGGTCAATGCCTCATCGGTGATGCCAAGGCTGCGAAGCCCGGGCTGGCTGGCCATTCGGCCGAGAAAATGGCGGGCAAGCGCGGGTATATCCGATGTCCGTTCGCGCAGCGGCGGAATGGTCAGCTGCACCACATTTAATCGATAATAAAGGTCTTCGCGAAATTGGCCGTTGGCCAATTTGTTTGCCAATGACGCGTTGCTGGCCGACAAAATGCGGACATCAATGCGATAGCTATGCGCAGCACCCAGAGGGGAAATTTCTCCTTGGGTGAGGAGACGAACCATCCTAATTTGCGTTTCCGGGGGCAGCAAATCCACCTCATCCAGAAACACTGTTCCGCCTTCAGCCTGCTGAAATATGCCAATGCGGCGGTCAAAGGCGCCCGC
>CALDKP010000394.1 GCA_937898535.1 uncultured Sphingomonadales bacterium
CGGCCATAATTTATGCCTTCCGCCCAAAAATCATGTCTATCATAAACGCTGTTTCGCAACCACGTAAGTGATATGATTTTCCCATAAGATGCATTGCCTTAGCGCTATGAACGAACGGCAGTTAATGCTTCGCTCCTAAAGCCACGCAGATGACCCGAATGTTAGCGCCAAAAGTCGAGCGTTCTGGCCGGCCTAAACGGCAGATATTCATCAATGCACACCAAGCAGCAGACAGTCTGCTACCGGCCCAATTCACGCCTTTCTTCTTTGCGCTCAAATACACGTATTAAAAGCACCGGCTGGGCAGCCTGGTTAGGTACTCCAAAAAGCTCAGAGTAAAACAAGAAAGTTTAGCTGACGTTATGGCCGACTACCGCGCCGCAGCTTTTATCATTTCCACTGCCAAATAAAGCCGGGCTGGAATCCGATCCAGATCAACATATTCCTCATCCGTTGAATGAAAGCCAAAACCGGGCAAGCCTAGCCCTTCTACGACAGGGACTCCTGCTAATTGAGCATAGGCTGCGTCCGTTCCTCCGGTTGTGAACGGAATGGTTCCGACTGAACCATCGACTTGGCCATAAATGGAGATCGCGCGGTCGATCCAGCTCTTTGACCCATTATCGGCAACATAGCTGGGACGACCTTCGCGATATTCCATCCGTGCACTGGTACCTTCGATTTGCAGCGTTTGTATCCGCGCCTGCAAGTCGGCCAACATCTTGTCCCGTTCGCTACGGTCAACGTGGCGGGTATCAGCCTGAATAACTGCACTTTCCGGGATCTGGTTCGGAATTTTGCCGGTTTCGAGACGTGTCCAGTTGAAGCGGACACCTTTTTCCGGGCGGTCAAGATCGCGGGTTCGCAGCATGATATCTGCGGCCGAAAGTAGCGCGTTGCGGCCACGTTCAGGTTCTACGCCGGAATGAGCCGCAGTCCCCGTGACAAACACGGTGGTATTGCCACTTCCTCCAGTCTTGAGTGGGATTAGTTCTTTCGCTGCAGATGTTGGCTCGAATGAAAACACAACATCACTCGACTTGGCTAGCGACTCAATTTGGCCCTTTGAAGCCTGCGAACCACTCTCTTCGTCATTGTTAAAAAGCACAATCAGTTCACCATAATCGGTGAACTTCTGACGTTGCAGCAAGGAAATTGCATGCAAGATTACCGCGATACCGCCCTTATCGTCAGCTATGCCGGGGCCGTAGGCGCGGTTTCCTTCTATCCGAAACGGTCGCCGGGTCAGTATTCCAGCGGGATATACCGTGTCCATATGCGCCATCATCATTATCCGGCGCGTGCCTTTGCCTTTAAACCGTCCGACAATCATGTCGCCTTGGGACGGTGTATTGGCGGGGATTTTTTCCACCTGCGCACCAAGTGAGGTAAGTCGCTCTGCCAGCACGGATCCAAGCTTTGCCATGTCGCCTAGCTCGCGCGTTGGCGATTCCAGCGAGACGATGGTGCGCAGCGTTTCAATCACCGCTGGCTTCTCTATATTGGCTGTGCGCCAAGTTTCCACGTTCCGAGCGGGCTTCGCCTCAGCTGGCATCGCAGCGGTGAGCCCAAGGACAATGCTAAGCGTGAATAGCGGACGTGACATAGAGGATCCTTTTCTGGCGGATTGAACGAGCAAACGGGAAGGCGAGAATTCCTACAGGGACAAAGTTAGGCAAATTACGTTGCGAGGACCATGTTTCCTTAGCACCTAAGTCCTCGAAAACAGTTTATACCTGTTTATACCTTTTCGACGATTTAGACGAGAGGTCAAAAATCGTCATAAGCATATGAAATATATAGGAAAAATGGTAGACGCTGAGGGGTTCGAACCCACGACCCGCTGATTAAGAGTCAGCTGCTCTACCAACTGAGCTAAGCGTCCCCATTTCGGGCTGGCCAGATGCGCAGACCCGTTTGGAGCGCCGCCTTTGATGGGTTTCGTGGCCTTTGTCAAGCATGACAAAGGGACTTATTGGAATTGTCCACGCTTTGCGCCCGGGTGGCGCTCGATGGACATCATGATTCCCACGCACAGCATCATGGTGAGCATCGATGAACCCCCGTGGCTGACAAAAGGCAGGGGAATACCCGCGACCGGCGCGAGGCCCACAACCATCAGAAGGTTGATCATGATATAGAAGAAAATCGTGCAGGTCAGGCCGGCGGCGACGAGTTGCCCGTACCGCGTCTTGCTCTGCATTGCGACGCTGAGGCCCCAGCGCATGAGCAGATAGTACATGAAGAGGATGAAAAAGCCGCCGACGATGCCCCATTCCTCCGCCATTGTGGCAAAGACGAAATCGGTATGTCCTTCGGGTAGATAATCGAGATGGCTTTGTGTGCCGTTACCAAAACCTTTGCCGAATATCCCGCCTGATCCGATCGCGATTTTCGACTGGGTGATATGATAGCCAGCCCCAAGCGGATCATTTTCCGGGTTAAGGAAAATCAGAACCCGGTCTTGCTGATAGGCCTTTAATCCAAAGAAAAACACCAATGGCGCAAGAACGGCGACGCCCACGCCGGCGCTGATGAAATATATGAGGGGCAGACCCGCCATGAAGCCAACGACGCCCAGCCCAAAGGCGTACGCAATGGCGGCGTCAAAATCCGGCTGAATGATCACCAATATGCTTGGCAGCAGCAGGATAGCGCCCAGCGGCCAAATGGCGTCAAATCCATATATGCGGTTCGGGGGAAGCCGGTCGAAAAACCATGCGGCGGCCAGAACCATTACCGGCTTCATCAGCTCCGATGGCTGAAGCGTAATGATGCCAAGGTTGATCCACCGCTGACTGCCGCCGCCGACAAAGCCCATAAGCTGCACCACGACAAGCAGCACAAGCAGCAACAGATATAAAGGAAAAGTCATCGACTTCCAGAATTCAAGCTTCATCCGCGACATCGCGATGGCCATGGCCAGCAGGACCACGAACCGGATGACATGCTTTCCGGCCCATGGTTCAAAATGACCACCTGCCGCAGAATAAAGTACCGTCGCACCAAAGCCGACCAAGGCCGCTAAGATGAAAATCACGCGCCACGGCAGGGCTGCGATCGGGGCGGGGACTATGCCGTTCATATCGTCGGATCCAGCGGCGGGGGTGCCGCAGGTTGACCTTGGAAGGCCGCATATTTGGACGCCATGCGTTGTTCGATATTGCCGCCCCAGCCAGCTTCGAGCGCCTCCAATGAAGCCATCGCCTTTTCCCGGTCATACAGGAACGTCAGAACGTCTTTTGCGATCGGTGCCGCAGCACGCGCGCCGCCCATGCCATGTTCAATGACGACCGACGCACCATAGCGCGGGTTATCGACAGGTGCGAAGCAAACGAACAGGCCGTGGTCGCGATATTTCCACGCGCCCGATTGCCCACGCTGTGATCCTGCAATGCGGCGCACTTGCGCGGTGCCGGTTTTCCCGGCCATCGCGATGCCCGGAATGTCCAACCTACTGCGTACGGCGGTGCCATCGCCGTTGACGACGCGGTTCATGCCTTCGCGCACGACGGCCAAATGTTCTTCGGGGAAGCTGAGCCTGCCAGGCGCTGGGCGTTTTTTGAGGATGATTTCAGGCTGAATGTTCAGGCCCGATGCGATCCGCGCTGCCATCATGGCCAATTGGAACGGGCTAACCGAAACATAGCCCTGTCCAATGGTCGCATTCAGCGTGTCAGATTCGCTCCACTTTTGTTCATATTTGCGCATCTTCCATGCGCTGTCCGGAATGGTGCCATAACGTTGCGATGGAAAGGGAAGGGGGAATTCCTGTCCCAGACCAAGCGCTTTTGAAAATGGTGCAATCGCATCATAGCCAATGCGGCGGCCCATCGCATAGAAATAGGTGTTGCAGCTTTTCATCAGCGCGTCGGCCATGTTCATCGGGCCATGGCGGCCCAGACATTTGAACACGCGATTGCCCAGCCGATATCCCCCGCCACACACAACAGTTTCTTCTGGATCGACGCCATGATGCAGCATCGCAAGCGCCGCGGCGGGTTTCACTGTCGACCCCGGCGGATATAGCCCCTGCAATGCTTTGTTGAGCATCGGGATATGGTCATCCGAATTCAGCATTTTCCATTCGACGCGGCCAATGCCATCGGAAAAGCTGTTGGGATCATAGCATGGCATTGACGCCATCGTCAGAATGTCGCCCGTCAGGCAATCGAATATAACCACAGAACCGGATTCCAGCCCAAGCCGGCGCGCGGCATAATTGTGCAGGTCGATATCGATGGTCAGTTGAACGGGTTTCCCCGGTATGTCTGGCCGGGTGGCCAAATCGCGGACGATCTTGCCGCGTGCGGTGACTTCGGTGCGCTTTGCGCCGGGTTCGCCCTGCAAGCGGTCCTCAAGCGTCTTTTCGAGGCCATCCTTGCCGACCTTGAAACCGGGGGTAATGAGCAGCGGGTTTTTGTTCTTCTGATATTCTTCGGCCGACACCGTGCCCACATAACCGATAAGATGGCCGACAGCCGCACCGCTTGGGTAAAAGCGCGAATAACCCTGCCGTGGGCTGACCCCGGGAAGATCGGGCAGACGGACGCTGACGGCGGCGAAGCGTTCATAATCCAGCCCGTCTGCAACCTGAACAGGCTGAAAGCCCTGTGCCAGTTTCAACTCGCGATGAATGCGGTCAACATCGTCGGTCGACAAGGCCAGCAGCTCCGCCAGCGTCTTGACGGTCTGCTCCTTATTGACGAGCCGGTCGGGGATGATGTCGACACGAAAATCCGCACGATTGGTTGCGATGGGTTTGCCATAGCGGTCAACGAACCAACCGCGACGTGGCGGGATGATGGTAAGGTTGACGCGGTTGCTTTCGGCCAACAGCTTATATTTTTCGTTATCGGCCACGGCGATATAAGTCATACGCGCTGCAACGGTCAGGCCGATCGCTGCCTGCACGCCACCCACAAAAGCGGCGCGGCGCGTGAAGGTGAAATCAAGCTGTCCTGATGTAACCTGTTTTTCGACCTTCATGTTGCCAATCGCCAGCTGTCGAGACGCGCGCATATTCGCACGGCCAGCGGATATAGCAATATGGACAATATGATCTGCGGAATCAAAACAGCGGGCTCAGGCGCGGCGTGCGCCATGCCAGCAATCCATAATCCACCCAACAACACAGCCGCGATAAGAATAGCCGCAATAACCCAATCCTGAAGATGATCGCGCCAGATAGCCCGCGCATCGATAATCTCGATACTGAGCATCGCGAGCGACCATAGCAATCCAGCGCTGCCAAAGGGCTGACCACTGAACACATCGTCCATCAAACCAAATGGCACGCCGGACCAAACGGGCAGAAGCCCGGGGCGCATCAGGCGCCAGCTTAAGAACATCAACAATCCCAGTGGCGGCAACAGGGGTTCTTCGGTGAATATCGGCAACGCCGTGATCATCGATGCGATAGCGACCGACGCAATCGGAATGGCCAGCATCTTGAGCAGCGATTGTTCGCGGTCAAAGCGGGATTCATATTCCCGTGCCGGACGGGTGGGCAGGCGAATGGTCGTCACCGGAATTTTCATTCCGCAACTTCCTTGGTTTCACCGTCAGGGGCCGCCGCCTGCTGTGCCGCGCGTGCTTCGCCCTGATATGGTCGTATCACCACGGCATAAGGCGTGTTGCCCGGGTCGGCATAGGGTATAGCCAACGCACCATCGCTGGTTTTTTTGATAACGCGCGCGAAAGGAATATTGGGCGGATACAGCCCGCCATTGCCCGACGTGACGATGACGTCGCCGACCTTGAACGGGCTTTCGCCCAAGTTTAGCGGCTTGATCAGCACCGTGCCATTGCCAAGGCCCGCCGAGAAGGCGGGCAGGCCATCGCTGGCGCGCATGACTGGAACCAGGTTTTCAGCGTCGGTCACGAGCAGAATGCGTGCCGTTGTCGGGCCGGTTTCGATAACGCGGCCAATCAATCCGGAAGGACCGCGCACAGGTTGTGCGCGCTCCACGCCAAAGTTGCGGCCGATGGACAATGTCGCCACGCGCCGCGTGCTGGATGAGGTTGAGCTGATGAGGCGGGCCACGGCGACTTGGCTTTCGCCTTCCTCGGACAATTTTAGCAATCCGCGCAACCGCGCGTTTTCGACGCGCAAGGCTTGCGCCTCGATCAGTTTTTTCCGGCTGACTTCTGCTTGCTTTTGAAGCGCGGCATTTTGGGAACCTGCGTTGATATAAGCAGCCACAGTCGCATTCATGTTCTGCGCCGACCGGCGGATATTGCTGAACATACGCGCGACCGGCGCTGTTGTCTCGGCCCCTGCTGCACGAAGCGCGGAAAAGCCGGCAGGATCAGCAATCGATATTGCCAGCAACAAGGCAGCCACTATCGTTCCTGCAATCGCGACGACATAAGTCACGAACAGGCCATATTGCGCCTTTCGGGAAAATCCGGGGCGCCGGTGTTTGGGCGGCGCCATGCTGAGACCTAAATCAGGCGGTCAGCAAGACGCCACGGAAGATGGGGTCTTCCATCGCTCGGCCTGTACCGATTGCAACGCAGGTCAGCGGGTCTTCAGCGACCGTGACCGGCAGTCCGGTTTCATCACGCAGATATTCGTCGAGGCCAGCCATCAACGCGCCGCCACCTGTCAGAACAATCCCTTGATCGACGATGTCCGCCGCGAGTTCTGGCGCGGTATTTTCAAGCGCGATGCGCACACCTTCAAGGATGGTGCCAATGGGTTCTGACAAGGCTTCGGCAATCTGGGCCTGGTTGATAGTAATTTCCTTTGGCACGCCGTTTACAAGATCGCGGCCCTTGATGTGCAATGTCTGGCCAACGCCATCTGCTGGCGGACGTGCGGTACCGAAATCCTTCTTAATCCGCTCGGCCGTTGCTTCACCGATCAACAGGTTATGGTGTCGTCGGACATAGGAGACAATCGACTCGTCCATCTTGTCACCTCCGGTACGAACCGAGGTGGTGTAGGCAAGGCCGCGCAGCGACAGGACGGCAACTTCGGTGGTACCACCGCCAATGTCGACCACCATTGAACCGATGGGTTCAGTCACAGGCATGTCCGCGCCGATGGCTGCAGCCATGGGTTCTTCAATCAGGAACACTTCGGAAGCGCCCGCGTTGGACGCTGCATCGCGAATCGCGCGGCGCTCGACCGATGTGGAGCCCG
>CALDKP010000395.1 GCA_937898535.1 uncultured Sphingomonadales bacterium
GGTTGCTGTCGAGCGCAATCTCGAAATCGTGCCGCGTTCTACATTGGAAAATGTGCACTTGGCTGACGGTGATGTTTTGGAAATCGTCCATTTCGTGGGTGGCGGGCAAGACGATAGCTGGTCCGTCGCTGGGCGCCATTTCACATCGCGGCTGATCGTCGGTACGGGCAAATATAAAGACTTCGAACAAAACGCCGCCGCGCTGGTGGCATCGGGCGCCGAAATTATCACGGTTGCCGTGCGGCGCGTAAACGTTTCGGACCCCAAGGCACCGATGTTGACGGATTATATTGATCCAAAGAAATATACCTATCTGCCCAACACCGCAGGCTGCTTTACCGCGGACGACGCGATACGCACGCTGCGTCTGGCACGCGAGGCTGGCGGCTGGGACTTGGTAAAACTTGAGGTACTTGGCGAAGCAAAAACACTCTACCCTGACATGCGCGAAACATTGAAGGCGACCGAAATATTGGCGAAGGATGGATTCCTGCCAATGGTCTATTGTGTCGACGATCCCATCGCCGCCAAGCAGCTTGAGGATGCCGGCGCAGTCGCGGTAATGCCATTGGGCGCGCCGATTGGTTCGGGGCTTGGCATTCAAAACCGTGTGACGATCCGCTTGATTGTCGAGGGCGCGAAAGTTCCTGTTCTGGTCGACGCTGGCGTCGGGACGGCGTCTGACGCAGCAGTGGCCATGGAATTGGGCTGCGATGGTGTGTTGATGAACACGGCTATCGCGGAAGCGAAAGACCCCGTTGCTATGGCGACAGCGATGAAGCTGGCCGTCCAGTCAGGACGCATGGCCTATCTGGCCGGTCGTATGGGACGGCGCATGTATGCTGATCCGTCTAGCCCGCTTGCGGGTCTGATCTAAACAATCCCGGTCGCCTGACGAACCGGCGCATGGGTGCGTTGGTCGGTCCAATTGGGTCGTTTGCCGCAACGCTGGTCGAAATATCGACCGTCTTTGCGCTTAATCGAAAGCGTCATGCGCGCGCCATACAGTCGCGCTAATTCCAACATCGCAGGTCGGGCTTTCTTCATGCTCCCCAGCTTCCGGTGTCGGTCCGCCTGCAACCCTCGACCTCTGTGGCTGGCTCCGGCAAGCAAAGCCGGAGTTTGCTATTTCCCGGCGAGCCGTTTGACCTCTGCCAGATATTTGCGCCCGATGCGCATCGACACGTCTTCACCCAACAACGCATGCCACACACCGCCGCCCTCGTGCCGCAGTCCGGTAATCAGGTCCCGGCGCACAATGTGGCTGCGGTGGATGCGCTGGAATTGATTGGGGTCAAGCCGCTGCTCAAGCGTCGAGATTGTCTGGTGCAATAAGTAGCTGCGTCCACCAGTATGCAGCCGCATATAATCGCGCTCGGCCTCAATCCGTTCAATATCCATTGCGGCAATGCGGATGAGTTCGGCGCGATGTGATACCCAAAATTCATGCGCGTAACGGCTATCGGATTTCGACGTGGTGTTAGCAGGGCTAGTGTCGGCGTCTTGTGTGCCAGCTGCGCGTGCAATGGCGCGGCCCAGCCGCTCGCTCGACACCGGTTTTAAAACATAATCGACGACATCAAGGTCAAAGGCTTCGACCGCGAAATTATCGTACGCCGTAATCAAAATGATGGCCGGCTTTTTGTGCATCAGGCCCAATGCACGGGCGGCGTTGATGCCGTCCATTTTTGGCATACCAATGTCGAGGAAAATCAGGTCAGGCGTGAGCTGTTGCGCAATGCGCAGCGCCTCTACGCCATCGTTCGCTGTGCCTACGACCTCGATAGCTGGATGATCGGCGCTAAGGGTTTCCAGCCGTTCGATGGCCAAAGGTTCATCGTCGACAATCAAGGTGCGCAGACGCTTCATGCCGCGATCCTGTGGCTCAAAGGCAGAGTGAGTATCGCGATGAACCCTCCGCTTTTGACAGACTGTGTATCGAGGCGTGCCGCGGACTTATATCGCGCCTCCAACCTATCGCGCACATTGGCAAGGCCAATACCATTTCCGCCGACATGCGCTGCTTCAACAGCCTCTCCGTCATCAATGACACTCAGCACCAGATTATCATCCTGATGATCTGCGCTGATTGTAATGGAGACCGGCCGTGTTGCCCGCGACACGCCATATTTTATGGCATTTTCCACAAGCGGCTGGAGAATGAGTGCAGGCACATGCTGGTTCATCAGCTCTGGCGGAATGTTGATGCTGATGCGCAGTCGCTTCGGATAACGCACACTCTCGATTTCGAGATACAGACGCTGCAGTTCCACTTCTTCCTCAAGCGTGACATCCTCCAACGGATCGGAAGACAGGCTCGTCCGGTAAAAGTTGGACAAGTTCTGGATCATCGCTTCGGCCTCTTTGGGCTTACCGGTGATGACGAGGCTTGAGAGCGAATTCAGCGTGTTGAAAAGGAAATGGGGGTTGAGCTGATAGCGTAGCATGGTGAGCTGCGCGCTGGTTGCCTGCGCCTCCAGCCGCATAGATCGGAAGAGCA
>CALDKP010000396.1 GCA_937898535.1 uncultured Sphingomonadales bacterium
CGATCCGTCTGGCGACTGGCCCCGGCGAGCATGAAGGTGTCAAGCTGGCCGCTGGCGCGCTTGTCACCGTCGCTGCCCCCGAAGGCGGGGCAGAAACACCGATTAGCTGGCCCAATTGTCCTGTGGCTGATGGCGTGGCTGCACTTCGGCTCGCCGATGCAGGCCTTGCGATTGACGCGGCCGCCATTGGGCTGGGCAGGGCCACCGTGCCGCTGCTTCTGGCCGAAGCCGATTTGGCGAGCGGAAAAATACGCGCCGTCGACAATGCGAAAGAAAGCGAAGAAGCCTATTGGCTGGTCGCGCCTTTGCCGCAATGGCGGCAGAAAAAGGTCAAGGCCTTGGTCGAGGCTTTAACGGCAACTTAAACGTCACGGCTGGGTAACGAGCACGCCCGATCAAGCGTCAATCGTGTCCTCATCCAGCTGCGCGGCATTTTCCTGAATGAAGTTGAACCGGTGCTCCGGATTTTTGCCCATCAGCCGGTCGACGAGGTCATTGACCACCGCACGCCGTTCATATTCATGCGGCAAAGTAATGCGGATCAGCGAGCGGGTCGCTGGGTCCATCGTTGTTTCTTTCAACTGGTTCGGGTTCATTTCACCCAGCCCCTTGAACCGGCCAACATCCACTTTCTTGCCCTTGAAAACGGTCGCTTCCAATTCGGCGCGGTGCGCGTCGTCGGCGGCGTAGACGCTTTGGCTGCCATGCGTCAGGCGATAGAGCGGCGGCCGCGCGAGGAAGAGATGCCCGGCCTTCACGATTTCGGACATTTCCTGAAAGAAGAATGTCATCAACAGGGTCGCAATATGCGCGCCGTCGACATCAGCATCGGTCATGATGATGATGCGTTCATAACGCAGATTGTCTGGGTTGCAGTCCTTGCGCGTGCCACAGCCAAGCGCGAGCTGAAGATCAGCGATTTCGTTGTTGGCGCGGATTTTGTCTGCGGTGGCGGATGCCACGTTCAAGATTTTACCCCGGATCGGCAAAATCGCCTGCGTCTTGCGGTCACGCGCTTGCTTTGCGCTGCCTCCAGCGCTGTCGCCTTCGACGATGAACAATTCGGTGCCGGTGGGATCATCCGATGCGCAATCGGTCAGCTTGCCGGGCAGACGCACCTTGCGGCCTGACGTCGCGGTTTTGCGTTTGACCTCACGCTCTGCCTTGCGGCGCAGGCGGTCGTCGACCTTTTCCAGGATGAAGCCCATCAACGCCTTGCCGCGTTCCATATTGTCGGCAAGATAATGGTCGAAATGGTCCCGCACGGCGTTTTCCACCAAGCGCGTTGCTTCGGGTGAGGTCAGCCGGTCTTTGGTCTGGCTTTGGAATTGCGGGTTGCGGATGAACACCGACAACATCAATTCAGCTTCGTTGAAAATGTCTTCCGCCGATATCTGCGCCGCTTTTTTCTGGCCAATCAATTCACCAAAGGCGCGCAATCCCTTGGTCAGCGCAGCGCGAACGCCGGCTTCATGGGTGCCGCCGTCGGGGGTCGGAATGGTGTTACAATACCAGCTGTACGAGCCGTCGGAATAAAGCGGCCACGAAATCGCCCATTCGACGCGGCCTTGCGCATCGGGGAAATCTTGCGTGCCAGAGAAAAACTCCGTGGTGGCGCAGGCGCGGGTGCCCAGCTGTTCACGCAAATGGTCTGACAGGCCACCGGGGAATTGGAACACCGCTTCTGCGGGGACATCTTCGCTTGCGAGTTCCGCGTCGCAGCGCCAGCGAATTTCGACGCCAGCGAACAAATAGGCCTTCGACCGGGCAAGCTTGAACAGGCGCGCGGGTTTGAACTTCGCATCGGCGCCGAAAATTTCAGGGTCCGGCGTGAACGCAATCGTGGTGCCGCGCCGGTTGGGCGTGGGCCCAAGCTCTTCCAGCTTACCGACCGGATGGCCTTGCGCGAAGCGTTGGCGATATAATTGCTTGTTGCGGGCAACCTCGACAACGGTATCGGTCGACAGGGCGTTGACGACAGACACACCGACGCCATGCAATCCGCCGGATGTCGCATAAGCCTTGTCTGTGAACTTACCGCCGGAGTGCAATGTTGTGAGGATGACCTCAAGCGCCGATTTGTCCGGAAATTTCGGATGTGGATCAACCGGAATACCGCGGCCATTGTCGGTGATGGTCAGCCGGTTGCCAACGCCCAAATGCACTTCAATGCGGCTGGCATGTCCGGCGACGGCTTCGTCCATCGAGTTGTCGAGTACTTCGGACGCGAGATGGTGCAATGCGCGTTCGTCGATGCCGCCAATATACATGCCCGGGCGACGGCGAACCGGCTCAAGCCCTTCCAGCACTTCAATTGCAGAAGCGGTATAATCATTGGATGCGGCAGTGGCGGCCGCGCTCCCGCCAAACAGGTCATCGGTCATAATAATGCTATAGGCGCGGGAGAGTTGGCGGCGCAACAGCCGAACGAAACTCGGCTGTGGAAATAAACCGGATCAGAGTCTTTCCGGGGGCATGGACATAATGGCGAAATTGCCACTTGCCTGCGCAACCAACTTGTCATTTTGAGTGATACGGGCGGTTAAATGGGCAATGGTTCGGCCCTTATTGTCCAAAACGGTTTCGCACAGCAACTGGCCCTCCGCGACTGGCCGGAAATAGCTGATCGAGATATCAATTGTCGCGCACGCATATCCAGCATCGAGTGTCGAATACAGCGCCGCGCCCATGCCTGTATCCGCCATTGCGTAGAGGACAGCGCCATGCACAACACCGTGCGGATTTAAATGCCGATCATCGACCGACAGCGAAAATGTGCTGCTGCCGCCGCCTTGCTGATCTAATGTTAAACCGATGAGATCCGCAAATGGATGATCCATGCTCTATCTCACCCTAGTCTTAACGAACCCTTGGGCCGCCGAATGGCATTGGTGGCGGAGGACGGCGCACACCGCGTGGAAGCTGCGCCTGATAGGCACGGCCACAATGTTCGACGCAGTACGGAAAACCGGGGTTTACTGGGACACCGCAGAAATGGAAATCGGCTTCACCGGGGTGACCCAAGGGCCAACGGCAAATGCGTTCGTTCAAATCCAGCAATGACGTCTTGTCCGCCATTTCGGGGCTTGGCTTTGCGGGCACAAGGCGGCGTGGCGGTGCTGGTGGAATCGGTGCCTGCTGATCGCCGGGTCCCTGACGCATGAAACCGCCAGGTCCGATGGAAACAATACGTGGCATCGACGATGCGCGCGGGGCAGGTGCTTCGGCTGCGTCATCATCTGCGCGCACGGGCGCGACAGGCTCAGCCACAGGCGCTGCGGCGCGGGGGCGCACAGGTGCAGCGGGTGCAGGTGCCTTTACAGGCGCTGCGGCAGCTGGCTTTTTCGGGGCGGCTTTTTTGTCTGTGTCGTTGGCCTTCACAGGCGACGGGCGCGATTTTAGTCCCAAGCGATGGGCCTTACCGATCACGGCATTGCGGCTGACACCGCCAAGCTCTTCGGCAATCTGGCTTGCTGTCAGGCCTTTTTCCCAAAGCGCTTTTAACTGATCAATCCGCTGGTCGGTCCAGGACATAGAAACTTTCCCAATATCTAATGTGTCGTACCGCAGTCGCGGCGCATTTGCGCCTTGCGGTTAAGCCTGCAAGCCGATAGTCGATTGCGCGATGACTATCCACCATAAAAGCGATATTGGCCCAGATAGGGACGCGAACCCCGTTGTGCAACTGCCCGACGGCGAACGGCACATCCGCAACGTAAACTGGATTGGGCTGCAAACCCTATATATGAAAGAAGTGCGCCGCTTCTTTAAGGTGCAGATGCAAACGGTATGGGCTCCGGCCATTACGACTTTGTTGTATCTGATTATTTTCACCGTGGCTTTGGGAAGCGTGAAGCCACAGGTTCTGGGCGTTTCTTTTGCAGATTTCATCGCGCCTGGCCTTATCATCATGGGTATGATGCAAAATGCCTTTGCCAATTCCAGCTTCTCTTTGCTGGTCGGTAAAATGCAAGGCACGATTGTCGATTATCTGATGCCGCCCTTGTCCAATGCGGAGGTTTTGGCCGCGCTGACATTTGCTGCGGTGACCCGCGCGTTTCTGGTGGGCGGCACCATCTGGCTTGCAATGGCAATATGGCCCGGCGTCAATGTCACCCCTGCGCATATGTGGGCCATATTGTGGTTCGGCCTGATGGGTTCCATGATGCTGGCGTTGATCGGCGTTATGACATCGATTTGGGCGGAGAAATTCGACCATGCGGCCGTGGTCAGCAACTTCGTTGTTGCGCCAGCGGCTTTGCTGTCGGGCACGTTCTACTCGGTTGATAAGCTGGCGCCTACATTTCAGGCGATCAGACACGCAAACCCGTTCTTCTATGCAATTTCGGGTTTCCGCTATGGCTTTATCGGTGCCGCAGACAGTCCCGTGCTATTTGGCGCGATTGTGCTGCTTGGGCTGAACATAGTGCTTGCGACCATTTGCTATCTGTTACTGCGGTCGGGCTGGAAATTGCGGTCTTAGTTGCGTTAATATTTAACGCGCCGGTGTCCATGTCTGGGCCTGACAAAAGGGCCCAATACATCCTTTGACCACCAGATTGCCGGATTTGCCTTTATAGACAATCGACCGATAGGTTTTGCCCGATTTGGGGTCGTAAATCTGGCCTTTCCATTCATCGCCCGCCGCTTTGAAACCCGTCAAAACATTCAGGCCCAATATTGTCCGGCTGCGCAGCGCCTTGTCCGGATTGTTGATGTCCTTCGCGCCGGGACCGGCTGGCGGGTTCACAAGAAATTTTGACAGCTTGCCGCATATATTCTCGCCGCACGGATAGACTTCAACGACGCCGTCCTTGCTTTGCGTGACCCAGCGACCCGTAATGGGCGAAGCGGCCTGCACCGATAAGGGCAGCATCAATAATCCAGCGGCGGTCATCCATTTTTTCACGTCGGGCATCCTCAGTCCTTTTTATCTTCGCCAGACATATGCAAGGGCGGGCCGATCTGCAATGCTTTTGCCTTTTACCAACGCCATGCTAATTGTGACGTCATGAATGCGATCACCCTGTTCGACTATTGGCGTTCCTCGGCAAGTTACCGGGTGCGCATCGTCCTCAATCTGAAAAATGTGCCATATACAAGCGTGCCGACAAGCCTGTTGGACAATGAACAAAAGGCACCGGCCTATGTCGCGCGCAATCCGCAAGGTTTTGTTCCCATGCTGTCGATAGACGGCCATGATCTGACGCAAAGCCTTGCGATAATCGATTATCTCGATGCCAAATATCCAGAACCGGCGATGCTGTCATCCAACCCTGCAGATCGGGCCAAAACATTGGCGCAGGCGTTGATCATTGCGGCGGACATTCACCCGATCGATAATCTGCGCGTGCTGCGTTATTTGAAGGATGAATTGGGGCAGTCGCAGGAAGCCGTGGATGCATGGTACCGGCATTGGATTATCGAAGGGTTCACGGCGCTTGAGAATATGGCGCCCGAGGATGGGTTATTTGGTGGCGACATGCCGAACCTTGCCGATGTCTGCCTTGTCCCACAAATGGCAAACGCGCGGCGGGTGGATACGCCATTGGACCAGTTCCCCAAATTATCGCGGATTGATGCCGCTCTGACGGCGTTGCCTGCGTTCATTGCCGCCCATCCGGATCAGGTTAAACCCGACTGACGCACGCGCGGTCCAAGCCACAGCAGAGTGAATTCCATGCCACAAAAGACCCTAAAGCTCAGCGCTTTCCTTCCTTATCAATTGTCGATTACCTCAAACGCCGTCAGCGACCTGATTGCGCGCGCCTATCGCGGCAAATTTGCGCTGAAGGTGCCCGAATGGCGGGTGATGGCGCTTTTGGGTGAGGCGGAGGTCGCAACGCAGCGCGAATTGGTGGCGGCCACGGCAATGGACAAGGTGACGGTCAACCGTGCGTGCAAAACGCTGGAGGAACGCGCGCTCATCAGCCGCGTGCCCAATAGCAGCGACGGACGCTCGCACCATTTGGCCCTGACGGTCGCGGGCCGCAGCCTTTATGACCAAATCGTGCCTGAGGCTTTGCAGTTGGAGGCCGAGCTTGAAAAGATATTGGGCAGCGGTGAGGCGAAGCAGTTGGAGATCATGCTGGCGCAGTTACGCGCGCGGGTCATCGAGTTGGGTTAGCTTCACTCGCACGCTCGTAATCGGCGGCGATTGCGGGCCGGCCAATTTTCGGCGTTTCGGTCTTGGGCATTTTGAGTTCAAGCGCATCAAGCCAGACATGCGCATTCTCGCCAATGAAAATCTGCGGCCGTGACGGCACAAGCTTCAACACATTTTCCCATCCGGAAATCAATTGCACCGCTTGCGCAACCGCATCATCAAATTTCTGCGGCTTGCGTAAGCCATTGTTCACCAACGCGTCGCCGAAAAAGGTCCAGTCATTGCCCGGTGCGCAGCCAAACGATGTGCGTTGCGACGATGCCGCGGTCACAATGACGGTCTGGTCATTGGTCAGCAACGGAATGAATATCCCTGAATAGCAAGCGGAGATCAGAACCATGCGGCGCTTTATGCCCACGCCATCGAGCAGCGCGGACAGTCGCTGCGGTGCGATCATGCCGACACCGTCGTTCCCGTCACGATAGGCAAGCCCCGACACGGGGTCGCCATGGCTGGTGGCGAATAAAATCAGCACGTCTTCCTTGAGATCCATTTTGCCGGCAACCGCGGCCAGTGCGACGGCAAGATTGGATGGAGAACCCTGCGGTGCGCCCGATGGTGCATCGGTGGCGCCAGCGGTGAGGAAAAGCGTTTTGCCCGTTGCGCCATAGCGGCGCGCCAGCACCTTTGCCGCTTCAGCCGATTCCCGTCCGAACACGGCATCGGAGTCGAGCCCAATCGAAATGACATAGGCATCGACGACACCGGGCTTTTGCGGCTGCAGATTTGCTATCGCGGTGGCGAGGCGCTTGTGTTGCGAAAGATACCAGCTGGCAGAACGGTTTTGCTCCATCGACCAGCCATTTTTCCCGGCCTCTGCGGCGCTAAAGGTCTGCTGCTGGCTGAACGCTGATCCGGAGACGAAAAGGGCAAGCGCCAAGGCACTTGCTTGAAACGTTCGCATTTTGACGAGCCCCATTCCCATGTCGATATGTCTAAACGCAGAGTCGCGGTTGCCGCAACAGCAATATCGATGCATGATGTGCAAAACCTGGAGAGAGATTATGAAACTTGCCTCATTGAAGTCGGGTCGTGACGGTCATCTTGTTGTCGTTTCCAATGATCTCGCTTGGTATGCCGACGCAGCGCATATCGCGCCGACATTGCAGGCTGCGCTAGATGACTGGGACAATATTGCGCCGCGGCTTGAGGCACTGGCGACTGATCTGGAACATGCCGTCATTCCGCGCGAACGCTTTCATGAACATGATGCTGCCGCCCCGCTGCCCCGCGCATATCAGTGGGCCGACGGTTCGGCCTATGTGAACCATGTCGAACTGGTCCGAAAGGCGCGGGGCGCGGAATTGCCCGCAAGCTTTTGGCATGACCCATTGATGTATCAGGGCGGGTCTGACGAATTTATGGGCGCGCGCGATGATATCATGCTGGCTGATGCCGCATGGGGTTGCGATTTGGAGGCGGAAATCGTTGTGGTCACCGGCGATGTGTCAAAGGGCACGCATCCCGCAGAGGCACTGGCGCATATAAAGCTTGTCGGCCTAGTGAACGACGTATCGTTGCGCAATCTGATCCCTGCGGAGCTGGAGAA
Source organism: uncultured Sphingomonadales bacterium (assembly GCA_937898535.1). Taxonomy (GTDB): domain Bacteria; phylum Pseudomonadota; class Alphaproteobacteria; order Sphingomonadales; family Sphingomonadaceae; genus Sphingorhabdus_B. The sequence goes on from CALDKP010000396.1 coordinate 7,716, forward strand.
AGGCTTTGGCTTTGTGCAGTCCAAACCCGCCAGCGCTTTGTCGCCGGTGTTCGTTACGCCCGATAGCCTTGGGGCCTATTGGCAGGGTGGCAAGCTGCACCGCACATTGAATGTCGATCTGAACGGTGCGCCATTTGGCCGGGCCGTGGCGTCGGATGATTGCACATTCGATTTCGGCGTCTTGATTGCGCATCTGGCAAAGACGCGCAATTTGGGGGCAGGGTCGATTATTGGTTCAGGCACCGTGTCCAACCGCGATGCCGATGGCGGACCCGGTCGTCCCGTTGCTGATGGCGGGCTTGGCTACAGCTGTATTGCCGAAGTGCGCATGGTCGAAAAAATCGCGACCGGCGAAATGACCACGCCGTTCCTGCAAGATGGGGACGTTGTCCGCATCGAAGTCCGTGACGACGCTGGCCACAGCATTTTCGGGGCCATCGAACAGACTGTTCGTTTAGGCTGAAAGGGGTGGCGTGATGCCGCCCCTTCACTGTTTCGAAAATGCGTCGGAAATCGAGCAGGCGGCTGGTCCCAGAATGACGATGAACAGCGTTGGCAGAATGAAAAGGATCAGCGGCACCGTCATAATAGCGGGCAGACGTGCGGCCTTTTCTTCAGCGCGCATCATGCGGTCGTTCCGGAATTCGGCAGACAAAACGCGCAATGCTGATCCCAGCGGTGTACCGTATTTTTCGGTCTGTATCAGCGTTGTGACCACGCCCCTGATTGAGTCCAGATTGACGCGGTAAGACAGATTTTCGAAGGCAGCCCGGCGTTCGGTTAAAAAGCCAAGTTCAATGGCGGTGAGCGCAAATTCGTCGCCCAACTCGGGATAGCCCCGGCCCAGCTCCTTTGCCACGCGGTTAAACGCGGCATCGACGGTCAAGCCCGCCTCTGCGCAAATGACGAGCAAGTCGAGCGCGTCTGGAAGACCCTTGCGAATGGCATCGGTGCGTTTCGTCACCAGGTTTGTCAGATAAAGGTCAGCGGCCTTGTAACTCAAAATAGTCGCCGCTGCGAACGCACCAAATTTCTTCATCGCGCTCCAGTCGGGCATGCCGCCCAGCGCGTAAATCCACAAGCCGACTCCGCCACCGCAAATGATCGGCAGTACCATGCGGCTAAAGATGACGGTCACGGCGAGTTCTTTACGGCGGATACCCGCTTGGGCGAGCCGTTGCTGGATAGCCTTGACCTGATCTTCCTGCAAAACCTGAAGTTTTGACAACAGCTGGCGCATTCTGTCCGTGGTTTCGGTCTTGCGGACAAGCTTGGCGCGCTTTTTCGATGTTGTCGCGGTGATACCGGCTTTCAGCTGCTCACGGCGCTCGTTCAGTGCCTTCACGCGCTTGCCCATGGGATCGCGGACGGTGACTGCCGAGTATATGGCAATCATGACAGCTATGCACGCCACGGCCGAAAGCAATGTCGCGACCCATAAGACATCCATGCCCAAAAGTTCAGGTCCACCCGGATTGGTCATTGTGCTTTCCTGCCCCCAACTTAAATTTCGAAACTGACCATTTTGGCCATCACAAAGACGCCGATGGACATCCACAATGCACCGCCGAGACCAGCGATCATCAGACGTGGTTCGTAGAAGAAGCCTTCGAGATATTTCTGGTTGACCATCCAGACCATGCCGAACACGAAAAATGGCAATGAACCCACGATGTAGGCTGATGCTTTTGATTCAGACGACATCGCGCGAATTTTGAGCTTCATCTGCGCACGCTTGCGCAAAACGTCCGCAAGATTTGCGAGTGTTTCGGCCAAGTTACCGCCCGTTTCGCGCTGAATGGCCAAGGTGATCACGAAAAACTGGAATTCGGCGGTACCAAGCCGGTCCGCCGTTTCCTGCAGCGCGTCTTCCATGCTTTTACCGATTTTGATTTTCTCGACGACCAGCTTGAACTCTTCGCCTACGGGACCCGGAATTTCCTTTGAAATCACCCCAAGTGTTTCACCCACAGGTAGGCCCGATTTCAAACCGCGTACCAAAAGTTCGATGGCATCTGGAAAGTTTGCGGTGAATTTCTTGATGCGGCGCGCCATCAGGAAATTGACGACCATATGTGGCAAGCCAGCACCGATCAGCAGTGCGCCAAATATAGCGAGATAAAAAGGGGCACCCTTCAGCAAGAGAATGGCCATGACAACAAAACTAAGGCCGCCCGATGCAGACATATATTGTTGCAACGTCCATTTATGACCGGTCTGAACCAAACGCATGCGGAGCTTGTCGGCCCGGCTGATATGCTGACCTTCGGTAAAAATGAGCGGGCGGCGCGCCGCGACGGCTTTGCGCATTTGCTGCTCCACGCGCGCGTCCGCACTGTCCGAATGGCGTATTTTGACAGCGCCAAGACGTCGTGTTGCTGCCTTGCCGGTATTGGGTCCTGCGAAGGCGAGTGCCACCAGAACAAAGAACAATATTGTTCCAACGGCAATTATCAAAGTCTGCAGTGTCATTCGCTCTGTTACCTATGCCCAGGGGCGACCCATGCCGGAGTTACTTCTTTTTCAACATCGATTTGAAACCTGCAAAAGCGGTCTTCTTCGATTTGCTTTTGCTATTTGCCAGCGCCACGTCAGCAGCTTCTGCGAAGCTACCAGCGACCATATCGGCCAATGTTATGATGCCAGCGGAAAACTTGCTTCCACGCACGGCTTCGATCACCGGCTGCCCCAGCTTGGCCGCTTGCGCCAGTGACTTGGGGTCCGCGGGCAAGAGCAGGTCGATCTGGCGCTCGATCGTGCTTTCAAAATCCTTGCGGGTGATTTCAACGACCGCTGATTGAACATTGTTGGCGACGACCAGCACTTTGCAATGCGGTGCGTTCTGTTTCAGCCATGCCAAAATGCGGATGCTGTCGCGCGCCGAAGCCAGCGTCAGTTCAGTTGTGACCACCGCAATGTTCACGACGTGCATAAGATGCGGGTACGCAATTAACATGCTGCGTGGCATATCGATCACGGTATTTTCGAACGCTGCGCGGAATTCTTCCTGCAGCTGGAAAAAGGCGGACCCATCGGTCAGCATGGGGCTGTTCATCGGCGCTTCTGCGGACAAGATAGACAGACGTTCATTGGCTTTGATCATGGCGCGTTCGATAAACAACCCGTCGATGCGGCTTGGGTTATCGATGGCGTCCGTCAAACCGCGGCCGGGCTCCAGATCCATCGCGAGCGCGGCAGTACCAAAGTGGACATCAAGGTCGAGCAAGCCTGTTGGATGGCCTTGCACTTGCGAGAATGTCCATGCCAGCGATGCGGCAATCGTCGACGCGCCTGAACCACCGCGGGTGCCAATGACTGCGGTCGACACATGTGGTCGATCAACATGGCCATCATCCACTTTCGGGGCGTTCAACGCGGCCTGGGCACTGGCGAATGCATCGCGCAGTGCATCTGGACTAAGTGGCTTCAACAGATAATCCTGCAGACCCGACATCAACAAATCGCGGTACAGGCGAACATCGTTCACCTGGCCAACCGCAATCACGATAGTTCCGGGTTCGCACACTTCAGCAAGGCTGTTGATGTCGCTGATCGGGTCACCCGATTCCGACAAATCCACCAGTAATGTCTGCGGGCTTGCCGAAACCGAAAGCGATTGAATGGCGTTGCGAAGGCCGCCTTTATAGGCTTTGTCCGGGTTCCAACCCATTTCCTCACACACACCGCGTACGACATCCAGCGTGAGGTCGTCGCATACATAGGCGTTAATCGGGTCACGCGTTCCGGCGACACCGGATTTCCATGGAGCATTCATCAATTGCCTCCGGTCTTGGTCTTGTAAGCGTTAACCGCTGCTTTTCCGCTGTTGCTGTCGAGCCGCTTGTTGTCGCGTCCACGCACCAGATCTTCAGGGTCGGCGACCATGGCCGCGAGGTTGGAATTGATGGCGCAGCCGTAATTGCTGTTGTTGCCTGCATTGAAGTTTTGGCCGAGGGTCGCGCGATGATCGGGGCAGGACGGCACCGACGCTTGTGATCGCGTTACAACAACGCGAATATTGCCGGGTGCGATGACGCCGGGCGTTGCCGGTGCGCCCTCCGTGACCATGATACCGCGCTCTGCCGCTGCTGCACGCACATCGCGCGCGGCATCGTTGTTGGCATAGCTATTATCACTATCGATTGAAATGCGGTCACCATAGCGCAGATCCAGCACGTCAAACCACTCGTTCAAACGCTTCTGGTCGGCAAAGGCGATACCATTGCCGTCGGAGGCAAGGTCAATCGCATAATTGGTGCGTTCGACAACGGGCTGGTGTACCGAATACATCGATGTGTTGGTTGGCAATGTGCCGCATCCGGCCAAACCAAGGGTTGCAGCGATCAGGAAAGTTACCTTTTGCATATCTTGTCTCCTTGAACGGACGGTCAATTGTCGAAGCTGAAGCCGGGGCCGCTTGGGACGGTTGCAGAGGCTTGCGATTGGGCTTTTTTGGGCAATAGCGGGGCCGCATCGGTTACGGATCCCAGTTCAGGGCCATTGGACACTGTTGGCGCAATTGTTGGCATTGGGCGGGTTTTTTCGCCCTTGTCGCTGGTCACCTTGCCAAGCAAAATGCGTTCAAGGTCATTTGGCGAATTCAGTCCATCCGTCGGCAATATAATCTGACTGTCGGATACGGGCTTCACCAAATAGGGCGTTATAACGATCATAAGTTCGGTTTCGTTGCGGCGCCAACCGTTGGATTTGAAAAGCGCGCCAAGCACGGGAATGTCACCCGCTCCAGGCATCTTGTCGACCGAGCTACTCATCGTATTGCTTAACAATCCAGCGATCATCATGCTTTGACCGGAACCCAGCTCAACCGTCGTTTCGGCCATCCGCGTCGTTGTTGCCGGCACTTCAAGGCCGCCGAAGCGCACAGCGCCTTGCGATGAAATGTCCGAAACTTCCGAACGCACCCGCAGCGAAATGCGACCATCCGACAAAACCGTTGGCGTGTAGGTCAGGTTGACACCGTAATTCTTATATTCAACGTTGGTGCCATTGTTCGACGAAGTCACCACCGGGAACGCGCCGCCGGCCAGAAACTCGGCCGTTTCACCCGATACCGTTGTGAGATTTGGGTTGGCCAAGGTCGAACTGAGGCCGGCCTTTTCGGATAGGTCGAAGGCAGCTGCCACATCCATGCCAAACAAGCGTCCCGCAGCGGTCAACACGTTCGTGCCTGCAGGGACTTTGAAGTTATACTGCGTATATGGGCTTGTTAAATATTGTCCGCTCGCTGGATTGAATGGCAGCGATATGGATCCGGCGGGCAGGCCAAATACCGACGACGCATCTACAACGGGAAGGTTGTCCGGGTTCGTGACCGAGCTAATATCGGCGATGTCACGCCCTTGATAGGCGCCACCAAGAATACCGGTCCCGCCGTGATCGCGGGTTTTGAGGTTTCCGGAAATTTCTTTCATGAGCGACCGGCTGACTTCAGCGATGCGGACCTGCAAGTTGATCTGCAGCGGCGTTGCGTTTTTCAGCCGGGTTAAAACTTGCGTGTTTCCGCCCGTGAACGCCTTTACCAAAGCTTCGGCTTCGGCCGCTTCTTCGGGTTGGTTGACGGTTCCAGTCAACAGGATGACGCCATTCATTGTGGTAACAACGATCTTTGAATCGGGCATCGCAAGCGCAAGCATTTGCGAGACCGAGTCCATATTGCTGCCGACGCGGACGGTTGCCTGATACACCGTGCGGCCAGCGGCATCGGTCGCGTAGACCGTGGTTTCACCGGGGCCCTTGCCCAGGATGTAAATCTGGCGTCCGGTCTTTACCTCGACATCGGCGATGGTGGGATCAGCGACCACCACATCGGTGATGCTTGCGCCCAGATTGACCTGTTGCCCGCGTCCGATGGACAATATGAGCAACTTGCCATCTTTTGCGGATTGCGCCGACGCTGCTGTTGGCATCCCGACCAACGCTGTCGTGCTGATGGCTGCGGTCATAACCGCGGCGACAAGGCCCGATTTGAATGTGGTGAAACGTGCCATGTTGTTATCTCCGGCTAATGTCGATTTCGGTCACGCTGCCGCCACGCGACACACGGACCACTGGACCCTTCATAATTTTCTCGACTTGCTTTTGCGTGCGGGCCTGTTCGGCCGCGACCGCCACGGGCATTTGTGCGGGCATGCTGCTGCGTTGGAAGCGCGATACGTCGCCGCCGGTTGCATAGCTGCTTTTGCTTGCGGATGGACGTTGTGCCATCTGGCGCATGATGGCCTGTTCCTGATCTGCAGTTGCACCTTCGGGGATGTTGATTTCCCCAGAGGCCAGCGCTTGTTCCAGTTCGGACGCGTTGTCGGCCAGCGAACGCATGGTGATGTCGGTCGGGCCACCGGCCGCGAACGGCACGACGATGGTCACCGGCTTGTCCGGGTAGGCGAAAGCGGTGCTGGCCGCCAGGATCAGGGTGGATACGAGCAGTTTCTTCATCGACGTGTCTCCAGCAGTTGAACTTGGAACCGAAGTGCGGATGCTAGGTCGGGCGGAACGCCCCTGCGCTGCGGAAATCACGTAGCCGCTCAGCGGCCCGGGTCATTCGTAGCCCGCTCCTCGCCGTGTCATTCGTAGCGACGGCTGTC
>CALDKP010000397.1 GCA_937898535.1 uncultured Sphingomonadales bacterium
GCGCCATTGTGTAATAGCCTGATCGATCGGCGCGAGTGCACGGCCGGCCAGGATCGAGCTGGCGAAAATGACACCCGCTGACACCATGCCGTTAATGACGAGCAGGGCGCCGACAGTGAGCAGCGCGGACTGGATAAACATGCGCATTGTCTTGCTGGTGGTGGTAACCACTATGGCGATATCATTCACCGCAGATTGTTTGCCCAAAAGCTGACCGTTGACGTCCAGAAACATCTTTGCAAACCGTGAGCGCATCCCAAGTGATTGGATGGTCTCCGCCGATCGGCGCTTTCGGTCGATCAGCCTTCCGCGTGACTGCGACAATTCACCGATTGCGCGGATCGATTTCTTGTTCATCCGTTCGGAGATGACTGTCAAAACGATAAGCACGAGGGCGCCGGCAAGCGCTGCAACGCCGAGCCATATGTGGAGCAGTGACAATATCGATAAAAAGAAGATGATCCACGGTAAGTCCATGAGTGATGCTGGACCGGGGCCTGCGATGAATGACCGGACCTGTTCCAAATCGCGAAGTGGACTGTTGTCTCTGTCCCCGGTTGAACCGACGATTGCCAATTCATCCGCCGAGCGGATCGCCATCGGGCTAATCTCATGCTCAAGTGTGATGGCCACGTCTGACAACATACGGCCGCGCAGTACTTCAAAATATCCTTGCGCGACGTAAATGAAAATTGAAAAACCAAAAAGGCCGAACAGTGTTGGCAGGTTTTGTGATGGCAAAGCGCGGTCGTAGACCATCATCATATAAATGGACCCGTTCAGAACAAATATATTGATGAGGGCTGACAGCATAAAGATTACGATGATGGAGCTCTTTGACTTCATCAGAACCTGTTTGATTTTATCAAACTTTACGACTGAACCATCGCTGGATTTTATATGTTCGCTCATTTCGATCCTGCATATGATGAAGTTGTCTTGTCGGTCCACTGTACCGTGCCCAACGATCCAAAGCGCCGGACCATGCAATTTTGGTCTTGAGCGCGAAGGTCTTGGCAAACGGTTTCAGCGGCGGTGAATTCGGCAAACGCGCCGATAGCCAGTCGATATACAGGCTTTTCTGAATTGCTGAATAAAGCCACCATCGATGATGCGCCTGGCGCGACTCTATAGACGGATTTCTGCATTTTCCCCCAGTGCGCGCGCGCAGCGTTGCTGCTTTCATGGGCTGCGAGCTGCACAACCCAATGTGTGCTTGGTATCGCCGACGATGGATTTGCTTTGACAGCAGGCGGACGGGGCAGTGCCATTTTGCGCGAAGCTTTGGTTGGTTGGACGGCGACTGGCGGCGGCGTTGCTGCAACGACCGGTACATATTCCGGAGGCACAATCACCGAGTTTGCAGACGATTGATCGCGAAGCGGTTCCAATTCCTGTTGGGGGACGGGGCGGGTTGAAACCGCAGGAGCGGTATCAACCTGCGGGGTGTGTTCCGGCCGCCGTTCGTAAGTGACGTTTGGTTTCTGGACGCCGAGATTTTGTGCCTGCGTCCGGCCCATGGTCGCAAGTAACGAGAAAGATGCCAAATAGGAGTCGCGCTGGGCATTAGCCAACTGGACCTGCGCATTCCGCAATTCCTGTTCCGCGTTTAAAACGTCCAAAATCGTACGAGACCCGACATCACTCTCTGCTTTCACACCATCCAGTGCCTGCCGTGTTCCCTCTACGGCTTGCTCACTTGCCAAAACGACAGCGCGTGCGGCTTGCCAGTTCGCATATTCACTCCGCGCTTTTGCGGTGATCGTTCTCTCCAAACCCTGAAGATCCTGTTGCGCTTGCGTTTCACGCGCAAAGGCCTGGCGGACCCTTGCGGATGTCCGTCCACCCTGAAACAGGGACATGTTCATTGAAACGCCCACCGTCGCGCCAAAGCGGGTGTCGGTGAGGGCGGCAGTGGATTGTGGCCTGTCCGAATAACGACCGTTGACGACAGCCGATACGCGGGGCAGCGCCTCGCCGCGTGCTGCTTTGACGTCATAACGTTGCGACGCAACACGCGAACGGGCCGAGATTAACAGCGGGTTTTCATCCCGTGCAATTGTCACCGCAATCTCTGCATTGGCGGGAAGTTCACTGAGGGGTGGCAACGGAGATAATGTTGTGCTGGTAATACCCGTGAGGCGCCGGAATTCCTCAACCGATCCGCTTAGTTTTGCCGTTGCGGTCTCCAGTTCGCCGCGCGCAAGTGCGGCGCGTGATTCTGCTTGCGCGAGATCTGTCCGTGTAAGGTCGCGCGCGCGGTGTCTCGCACGCGTCGCGGTCAACATGGTCGTCAGGCTCTCCAGGTTTGTACGACTAAGGTCGACGATGTGCTGGTCTCTAAGGACGTTGGCGTAAGCCGAAACAACAGCCGTAAAGACATCGATTTCGGCCGAAAAAACCGCGATTGACGAAGCCTCTGAACGCAATCGCGCAGCTTGTACGCCGTTCCGGACCGCGCCGCCTTGAAACAGGGGAACCGATATCTGGCCCTGGACGTTGATACGGCCGCTATTGTTGTTTGACCCGTAAATTGGTTCAGTCAGCTCAACGCTTGTGCCTACGGTCGGCAACCCATCGGCGCGGGAAATGACAATCCCTGCTTGGTCCGCATCATGCGTGGCCTTGGCATTCGCGATCTGCTCGCTCAATAGATATGCTTGCTGCAGCGCCTCCGAAAGATCTTCGGCTTGCACCGCAGAAGCGGTCAGGGCAGCCCAGAACATGGATGTGCACGCAACCGAAACGCGCAAATTGTGCTGATGGGCTGTGCGGGCGCGTTCGATGGATTTTGGTAAAGAATTCATGCCGCCATGTAAGGACAAGCGAATTAACAAGGTCTAAAGTTGGGCGCCTAACTCATTGTATTTAAATGCCAATATGGGAGTTAATACTACCACATTGGATATAAATGGCGACAAAAACACCGATATTTGCCGACTTTATGGAGATTGTTTGCATGCTGGCGCGCACAATAAAAGGCCTGGGACAGTATGTCTGCCCCAGGCCTTTCACCCCTTGAAGTGTATTGTACCTGATTAGATCATCGGAACGACCAAATCGGGTTCAACTGGTTTGAACAGGTCGAGCGGCATATCGCTGTAATCGTCGATAAACATGCTCGAAGAGTCATGATAGCCAGAGTCGTCGCTGTGTGGACGGTCGTCGGAACCAATCCGGCCCTTGTCGTCGCGGCTCACGATGGAGAGTGCTTCGCTCAACAAGCTGCCTGCCTCATTTTCTTCAGCAAACAGGAAGTCATCGAGGTCGATGGACTTCGAACCAATGAAGTTCATCGATTCATCGCCTACGTTCAGCGTGATCATCGAACCTTGACGGCTCATTGTGACCGTTTCAGCAAAGTTAGAAGCGGTAACACCAATGCTGCTGAGATCAATCAAGTCTTCACCCGATTTGAAATCCAAGACCATGTCGTCATCGCCAAACTTGAAGGTATCGCTACCCTTTCCGCCTGACAATATATCCGCACCTTCACCACCGTCGAGGTAGTCCATGCCCTTGCCACCGTTCAACGTATCCTGACCTGCACCGCCAAAGAGCTTATCGCTACCTTTGCCACCGCTCAGGACATCGTCGCCGGCCATTCCGGAAAGGGTATCGCTTCCTTTTCCACCGGACAGTGTGTCATCAAGTGATCCACCGCTCATAACGTCCGAACGGCGGGTTCCGACACGCTCGATTTCGACTTCGAGCTCAACTTCAACCGGCTTAATCAGATCATCCGAACCTGCGATTGGCAATGTGTCGTCGATCATCGGTGAAGTCTGATTCTCTGCAGTCGGGCTTGTTGGAACTTCCAACACTGGAGCCGCAGGAGTTTCCACAACTGGCGCTGCAGGTGCTTCCACCACTGGAGCCGCAGGAGCTTCGGCTACTGGAGCTGCTGGAGTTTCCACAACTGGAGCTGCAGGAGCTTCGACTACTGGAGCCGCAGGTGTTTCCACCACTGGAGCTGCAGGAGTTTCCACAACTGGAGCCGCAGGAGCTTCGACTACTGGAGCTGCAGGAGTTTCTTCAACTGGAGCTGCAGGAGTTTCCACAACTGGAGCCGCAGGAG
>CALDKP010000398.1 GCA_937898535.1 uncultured Sphingomonadales bacterium
GGAGCTCACGAAATGCCACAAGAAAGTAACGATACCGCAGAATTGTTAATTACTCTGACCGCTGATATTGTCGCTGCCCATGTCAGCAACAACAGTGTCGCGGTATCTGACGTATCAACTTTAATCGGAAATGTGCACGCCGCACTCACCGGTCTTTCCGGAACGGCTGCTGCGCCCGAAACGGTTTTGGAACCAGCTGTTCCAGTTCGCAATTCGGTGAAACGCGATTATATCGTCTGCTTGGACGACGGTAAGAAGCTGAAAATGCTGAAGCGCCACCTGATGACCCATTATGGCATGACGCCTGATGACTATCGCACAAAATGGGGCCTGCCCGCCGATTATCCAATGGTTGCACCTGCTTTTGCAGAACAACGTCGTGAACTCGCAAAGGCAATCGGCCTTGGTCGTGCTCCAGGTTCGGGTCGGAAGAAAAAAATCAAGTAAAGCGCGCAACGCTTCACTGGAAAATAAGGCCGGAGCGTTCTCCGGCCTTTTTCTTTGACGAATCGTGGCGCGGCACTAAATGTGCATCGCGATGGACATCAAAATCGACATTGAAGCGCTGTGTAACGAACGCGGCCTGCGTATTACCGACCAGCGCCGCGTCATAGCGCGCGTCATATCGGATTCGTCCGATCACCCTGATGTCGAAGAACTCTATCGCCGTTCGTCCGCCATCGATCCAAAAATTTCAATCGCCACCGTATATCGGACCGTCCGGTTGTTCGAAGAAGCGGGCATATTGGACCGCCACGATTTTGGTGACGGGCGCGCGCGCTATGAAGCGTCGCCAGAAGCACATCACGATCACCTCATCGACGTCGAAACCGGCAAAGTTGTTGAATTCGTCGATCCCGAACTGGAGGCGCTGCAGAAAATCATTGCAGAACGCCTCGGCTACCGTCTCGTTGACCATCGCATGGAACTCTATGGCGTCGCCATCGACCGCAAGGATTAAACGCCGCAACCCTGCTGCTTTTGTAGCTGGCCAATGTTTGTTTGCCGCCCGGCTGCTGCTGATGGCCGCCAGCTTGGTAACGAGCTTGCTCCTCCACAATCTCTGGCGGCTTCTCAACCGTCCGTCGCCGTGGCCGCGCTTGTTCCTTCTGTCGATCAGCTGGACCAGCGGTATTGCAACGGCCACGACGGGACAGCGGGTGCGCGCGAATGTGTTTTATGCCGCCAACCATCATAGCTGGATCGACATCCCCGTGATGTCGGGCGTTACGGGGTGCACCTTTGTTGCCAATGACGGGATTGAGGGCTGGCCATTGATTGGGTGGCTTTGCAAAATCAACAACACAATCTTTGTCAGCCGTGAAAACCGCGCCAGCGTCGGAAATCAGGTGGAAGATCTGCGCGCGGCCATGACGGGCGATCAACCGGTCACGATATTCCCGGAAGGCACAACCCATGACGGTTCGGGCCTTTTACCGTTCAAACCATCTTTGTTCGCAGCACTCGTTCCGCCGCCAAGCGGCATGCTCGTTCAGCCGGTATTTCTAAGCTACGGGCACCATACCCCGCGTGTGGCGTGGGTCGGCGATGAAAAAGTGACCGAGAATTTCTGGCGGCTTTTGTCCTATCTGAAACCGATTACGGCGACCCTGCATTTTCTCGAGCCGTTTGATCCCCTGCATTACTCCGACCGCAAGGCGATTTCCGCTGAAGTGCGCGCGCGCATAGGTGCAGCGATGGAGGGTGGCGGGGGTGCACGGCGCTATGTATAGACGCGCGCTATGAGCACGGATTCTCCCAAAACCTATTCGATCAAAAATTACGGCTGCCAAATGAACGTCTATGATGGCGAACGCATGGCCGAAATGTTCGAAAGCCAAGGCATGACGCCCGCCGATGAAAAGGCGAATGCCGATCTTGTCGTGCTCAACACCTGTCATATTCGCGAAAAGGCCGCAGAGAAGGTCTATTCCGAAATCGGCCGTTTGCGTCGCAAGGACGGCAGCAGCCCGGTCATTGCCGTGGCCGGATGCGTCGCTCAGGCCGAAGGCGGCGAGATTAGCCGCAGAGCGCCCGAGGTGGACATCGTCGTCGGCCCGCAAGCCTATCATAATCTGCCTGAAATGGTTGCA
>CALDKP010000399.1 GCA_937898535.1 uncultured Sphingomonadales bacterium
CCTTTATGAGCGCGGCATCACCCGGTGTGACCGCGCTTTTCTTCCGCAATGATTATTATGACAGCGATGAAGACTATGTTTTCGCGCTCGCCGAAGGTCTGCGCCACGAATATGAAGCCATTGCCGCACAAGGCATCATCCTTCAAGTTGACTGCCCGGACTTGGCCATGGGTCGCCACACGCAGTTCCGCGAACTCGACCTCAGTGGCTTCCGCGACAAGATGGCGCTCAATATCGAGGCACTAAACCGCGCGACGGCCAATATCCCACCAGAGCAGCTGCGGATGCACATGTGCTGGGGCAACTATCCTGGCCCGCACCATTGTGACGTACCGTTCCGCGACATCATTGATCTTGTATGGCGCGCGCGTCCGCACGCCATACAGTTTGAAGCCGCAAACCCGCGCCATGCTCATGAGTTCACCATGTTTGAAGAAATCAAACTGCCCGAAGGCAAAGTGTTGATCCCCGGCGTTATTGAATGCCAGTCAAACTATATTGAGCACCCTGAACTGATCGCCCAACGCATTGCCCGCTACGCCCATTTGGTTGGCCGCGACAATGTCATGGCTGGCGCAGATTGCGGTTTCAGCATCCACGTCGGTTCCGGCAGCGTCGACCGCAGTGTCGTTTGGGCGAAGATGGCGGCTTTGGCTGAAGGTGCAAAAATCGCTTCGGCACAGTTTTGGCCATAATTAACCCGCTCAAGTAAGGCAAAACATCCATCACATCGCCCGGCCTGCGTTAGTGTGCCGGGAAAATGCTTATTTACGCGTGAGATAAGTAACTCTGGCACAGATACCTAAGTACGTGTTTACATGCTGATCTACTCCGCTCGCGAAGTGGATCAGCGGTCGCCATTAACAGAGTTTGGGCGGCGCGGTTCTGCTGACGGTCGCGCTGCTTGCCTACGCTCCGTCGCATAAATTCAGCCGTTTGTGGACTTTCACAAACTATTCGGGCGCAGCGGGCGGTAATGTTTGGCCCCAAACCAGCTCGATGGTGCTGATCTTCTTCCTTGGGCTGTTGTTGCCGATCTACACGCTGACGGGTTATGACGCGTCGGCGCATACGTCGGAAGAAACCGTGGGCGCGGCAAAGAAGGTACCCACGGCGATTATCCATTCGGTGGACTGGGCCGCGCTGTTTGCGTGGTTTTTCTCAAGCGCCTTCGTTCTCGCAATTCCGGACATGGAAGAGGCCGCCAAGCAGGGCTGGAACGTGTTCTTCTATTTAATGGATGCAACGATCCCGGCTAAACTAAAGTATTTTCTTTATGCCATCATCCTTGTGACCCAGTTCATCTGCGGTCTGGCCACGGTGACATCGGCCTCGTGGATGACCTTCGCCTTTGCACGTGACGATGGTTTGCCAGGGTCGAAATATCTTCGAACCGTCAGCCCAAAGCACCGGATGCCTGTTCACGCAATTTGGACAAGTGCCGCGCTAGCCGTGGGCTTCACCGCATTTTCTGGCGCCTATTCCGTTGCCGTATTGGTAACCTCAATCGCGCTGTATCTTTCTTATGCGATGCCAATTGCGGCGGGCCTTTTTGCCTATGGCAACAGCTGGACTAAAATGGGTCCGTGGGACATGGGGCCAGCCTTCCGCGTCATTGCGGTGTTCTGCATCGGGATTGCTGCTGTGGTATGCTATGTCGGTGTGCAGCCGCCAAATGACTTCGCAATAAAGGTTGTGGCGGTTATCGGTTTGCTTACCGCGATCGCTTGGTTCGGCATCGAAAACCGTCGGTTCAAGGGCCCGCCGATTGGCGACCGAATTGCTGCACGTGCGGCGGAAATTGCCGCTGCTGAAGCTACTGTGGGCGAAGCGTAGGGAGATACTGCACGCGTTCATTCGGCAAGCTTGCTCTGCTGGATCACTTTGGCAGTAAAGGCCCCTTAAGGCGCGACCAGTTTCCCATCACTGGAAGCAATATAGACGACGAGGAGCTTCACCGGCATTGTGCCGGTGTTCACCCCCCGATGGCGAACGGCAAGTGTTCGACCAGCGCATCGCCGGCTTTGTAGCTGCGTATGCCTTCAGTGCCGTAATCGACGGTTAATTCACCCTCAATCACGTAGGCGAACATAGGGACCAGATGGCGGTGCAACGCGCCTTCCGCACCCGGAGCGAGGGTAATGATTTCAGAAATCAGCCGCGCATCCCCAGCCGGATAAGCGAAGGGCCGGCCCAGAATATCCTTTCCTGTGTCAAGAAGCCGTACCGATGGATAGCCCGCGGAGGTCTGAGCAATTGGCGCCGGTGGTGCGCTTTTCGCGGGCGGTGCGCTGCCCATCGCCATATCGTGCGGCAAGGTCAAAGCAGCAAGGAATATGGCAGCGACTGCTGCGCTACGCGGTCTTTTTGCATTTCGGATACAAAGGGTCATTGCGTGCTCGCTTTTCGCCACATTTCAAGGAATATCCTGATGCAATCGCGTGCCCCCGTCTCTGGGTCAAGTGCAGTTGCCGAAATTCCGGAGACAACCCGGGTAACATCATGGTCAACACCGCCCGCTTGTGACCAAAGCTGACCATCAGCGACGGTCGTGTACGCAGAAAAACAATCATGGCCTGAACCCGGGCGTTCACCGATGATATGGATTACTGCCTTGCATCCTTCGCTGCCGGAAAAGACTATTTCACCCGTTTTATAACCGACGCGCACCCGGCCCCGTTCAAATGCAATGATATGTGGCGCAACCGAGAGATTATTTTGTGTCAGTAGATCGGAGCACACGTCTGAACTCCAGTCACTAGCTTG
>CALDKP010000400.1 GCA_937898535.1 uncultured Sphingomonadales bacterium
TCGCCCATCCTCGCATTGGCGCTGATTTTGATCCCGATTACACTCCACGGCGGATATACCGCCAACAATGCAATGGTAAAAGCTGAGATGTTTCCAGCCCATATCCGTGCACTGGGCGTTGCGTTTCCTTATGCGGTCGGGAACACCATCTTTGCCGGGACGCTAGAATATGTCGCTTTGTGGTTCAAAAGTTCGGGCAACGAAACGGGGTTTTTCTGGTATGTCGCGATCTGCGTCGGTGCGACGGTTATTGCCTATCTGATGCTTCCTGAAACGCGCGACACGAGCTTAATCGAGGAAGATTAAGCCAAGCTGATAGCCGACTTCCAACAGGCCTTCGCTCAGGCTTTAGGATCACGCCAATCCAATATGGGCCAACCGTTGGAGGCAGCAAGGCGCGCCAGCGGTCCGTGCGGATTGGTGGCGAAGGGTTCATCGGCATAGCTGAGCAACGGGGCATCGGACACATGGTCTGAATAGGCACGGATGTGGCAGTTTTCGCGTGACAGGCCATGGGCTTCCATCCAGCCTTTGACCCGTTCAAGTTTCGCAGCGTCGTAACAATTATGCCCGTCAATGCGCGCCAGAACATGGCCTGTGCTGTCCGTGGCAAGGTCCGTCGCGATAACATCATCAAAGCCAAGCCGCTTTGCAATCGCGTCGACATATAGCCGGTACGACGCCGTTGCCATGACATGGCGATAGCCCGCTGCCTTTTCCTCGGCCACGCGCGCAAGCAGCTGCGGATAGACATTTTTGCCCACCACAATGTCCGCATGACTTTCCAGATATTTGGCAAATCTGGCCCTTGGAACGCGGTGGCCGATAAGCAATGTCTGCGAAAACTGCTTTAGCCGCGCACGGTCCCATAGCTTCAGCGCATATAATGCCAGCCCAATCGGTAATAGCGGCGCAAGGAACAATCGCCACGGCGACTTGTTAAACGCCATATGCAGGAGGAACCCATTATAGGTGGCGCGTCGCGTGACGGTCTTGTCCATATCATATATGGCAAGCAGCGTTGGTTTGGCATCAGTCATCGGTTTGCTACAGGCATAATATAATGGAAGGTGTCTAGAGGCTTGTGATAGTTCCCTTTATACGTCAGTTATATGGCTATGGCTAACGCTGCAGAGTTCTTGCAAGAAGACCTGACCGATGGCGGGCAAATCCTCCGCTTATCGGGCAGCTTTACCATAGCTTTGATCGGCGATGTCGACGGCCGCTTGCGCGCTTTGTCGGCCAATGTGCAGAAAATCGATCTCAGCGCGGTTGAACATATGGATACGGTTGGCGCGTGGCTTGTGCACCGCACCGCAAAAGAGTCTGGCGCCAAAATCGTAGGTGCAGGTAAAGACGCCAGTCGTCTGCTGCAGGCTGTCAGTGGCGCGGACCAGACAGATATACCGCCGCGACCGCATCCGCCATCATTTGAGCGGTTCTTGGCCGAAGTGGGCCATAGTGTCATCATCAGCTTCACAACGCTTTTGCAATTTCTGGGCTTTGTTGGGCAGGTTGTGAAGGCATCTTTCATACTTGCGATGAACCCCGGCCGTTTCCGCTGGCATGCCGTGGTCCAGCATTTTGACATGGTCGGTGTGCGTGCGTTGGGTATCATTGGCCTGATGAGCTTTCTGATCGGTATCGTGATAGCGCAGCAAGGTGCGGTCCAGTTGCGGCAATTTGGTGCCGAGGTGTTCACCATCAACCTGATCGGCCGGCTGACCTTTCGCGAATTGGGAATTTTGATGACCGCGATCATGGTGGCCGGTCGGTCGGGCTCCGCCTTTGCTGCGCAAATCGGCACGATGAAAATCACGGAAGAAATTGATGCGATGCGCACCATAGGTGTCGTGCCAGCTGAAGCCTTGGTTGTTCCAAGGGTAATTGCAGCCGTCATGATGATGCCCTTATTAGGCGTTTACGCATCGTTGATGGCCATTATCGGCGGAGGCATTTTGTGCTGGGTCGTTCTCGAAATTCCACCTGCAACCTTTGTGCAGCGGCTACGCGAAGTTACGCCAATGACCGATTTCTGGATTGGCATGATTAAAGCTCCGGTGTTCGGTGCAATCATCGCCATGGCAGGCTGTTTCCAAGGGATGCAAGTGCATGGCAATGCTGAACAAGTCGGGCTGAAAACCACTGCTGCAGTGGTGCAGGCTATATTCCTCGTCATCGTTCTCGATGCATTTTTCGCCATATTCTTCAGCGAAATTGGCTGGAATTAAACCATGGACCAGCCCAACATCATTTCCGTGCAAGGCCTGTGCAACAGCTTTGGCGAGCAGGTCATTCACCAAGATTTGAATCTCGAGGTGCGCCGCGGCGAGATTCTTGGTGTTGTTGGCGGGTCGGGCACAGGCAAGTCGGTGTTGATGCGGTCCATCATTGGGCTTCAAGAGCCCGTCGCCGGCAAAATCCGCGTTTTCGACGAAGGCATGATCCGCAAGGAAGAAGACGAGGCCACTGACGTTCGACGCCGTTGGGGCGTTTTGTTTCAAGGCGGCGCGTTATTTTCCACTTTGACGGTGGCTGAAAATGTGCAGGTCCCGCTGCGTGAATTCTATCCGGATTTCAGCAAGGCGTTGCTCGACGAAATCGCGCATTATAAAATCTATCTCAGCGGGCTTCCTGCCGATGCCGCACATAAATTTCCATCGGAGCTTTCCGGCGGCATGCGTAAACGCGCGGGCCTCGCGCGGGCCTTGGCGATCGACCCAGAACTTCTGTTTTTAGACGAACCAACGGCTGGGCTCGATCCCATAGGCGCCGCCAATTTCGATAATCTAACGCGGGATTTGAAAGAAACCCTTGGTCTGACAGTATTCCTGATTACGCACGATCTCGACACGCTCTACGCAATTTGCGACCGGGTCGCAGTAATCGCGGACAAGAAGGTCATCGCGGTCGGTGCGATTGAGGAGTTGCTGGCCATAGATCACCCATGGATTAACGAATATTTCGGCGGCCCACGCGGGCGGGCGGCACGCCGTGGTCATGACAGACACAACAACCCACAGCCGCAATTACATCAGCCAGGAAGGTCATAGGACAGTACGATGGAGACCAAATCCAACTATGTGATGGTGGGCGCGATCACCCTTCTTCTTATAGCCTTACTTGCTGCATTCACCGTTTGGCTGTCACGCGCTGGCGAAGGCGACAAGAAAGAATATGATATATTCTTTCAGCAGTCGGTTAATGGACTTGCTAAGGGCTCAGGCGTCTCCTTTTCGGGTGTGCCGGTCGGCGAAATCCAAAGCATTGAATTGTGGGAACCCGATCCAGAATTTGTCCGCGTTCGCATCACCATCAAGGATAGCGTTCCCGTGCTTCAGGGCACCACTGCAACGATCAACGGCGTGGGCTTTACCGGCGTTTCTGAAATTCAACTGGACGGCGCGGTCAAGGGCGCACCTGCGTTGGTATGTCCAGAAGCCAACCCGAAATCAGCATGCCCGACCGGCGTTCCCGTCATCCCCACAAAGCCAGGGGCCTTGGGGGAATTGTTGAACAATGCGCCGTTATTGTTGGAGCGGCTTTCAGCGTTGACCGAGCGGTTGACAAACATTCTGTCGGACAAGAACCAGCAATCCATTGAGCAGATATTGGACAATGTCGAAAATCTGTCGGGCACGCTTGCTACACAAGGTCCGGATTTACGCGCGGCGATTCAGGAATCGCGCATCGCGTTGCAAAAGGCAGGTCTTGCCGCAGATGAAATCACCAAAATGGCGGGCACCACCAACAGGTTGCTGGATAGCGATGGCCGCACCATGTTGGTTGAACTGCGTAAAACGCTTCGCTCCGCCAATGGCAGTCTGGCTGCGCTGGAAACGACGTTGAACAATGCCAACCCGGCAATTGAAACGCTAAATACGCAGACATTGCCCGAGGTTACGCAATTGGCGCGCGACCTGCGCGAACTGTCTGTTTCTTTGAAATCCGTCACCGAAAAAGTTAATCAGGGTGGTATTGGCAGCGTTGTCAGCGCGCCGACATTACCCGATTATCAACCTGGCAGCAGGAAGCAAAAATGATGTTCAGCAAATTATCCAGCGCACGCTTATTGGCCTTACCCGTCATTCTGAGCCTCGGTGCTTGTGTAAGCTTCGGGACGAAAGCGCCGCCGTCCATGCTCGTGCTGACGGCCGATAACAGCGTGACTGCAGGTGCAGTCCGAACGGCATCGGCGACTGACGCCTTGGTCATACAAACGCCGGAGGTGCCACGCAAACTCGACACGAACCGCGTGCCTGTCCAGATCGACGCCAGCAGCATTGCCTATGTGAAGGATGCGTTTTGGGCCGACAAGCCGGCTCGGCTGATGCAGCAACTGTTATCCGAAACGGTTTCCGCAAAAACCGGCAATCTGGTGCTCAGTGAAGTCTATGCCGGCGGCAAAGCAGCGCGATTTATCTCGGGCAGCCTATTGGAATTTGGTGTGGACGCCGCAACCAATGAGGCGGTGGTGGTCTTTGACGCGGTAAAAATCACGCGCGGCAACCCCACCGAAAAACGCAGATTTGAAGCGCGTCGACCCGTCGCTGCTGTCGGTCGTCGATGTCAACAAGGACAACATCCTTCAACTCAACGAGATGAGTAT